>JBDKKQ010000335.1:0-5324 GCA_039796015.1 Verrucomicrobiota bacterium | reverse complement strand
TGGCTTACTGCGAGAACTATTTTTTGTGGCAACTGATTGCTCAGCTGCCGGGCTCTTCACTCATCGTGCATTTCAATTTTCAATGAACTCAGCGAACTGTCACTTTCGCTCCGAGCTTTTTGACACGAGTTTTACCTCGTATCAAAGTTTTATAACTCAGAATACCAACCTTTCGGTTGAAAATCACCCTTTCAGGCGACGAAAAATGTGATTGAAGGTTATTTCAGCTTCAACCCGATCCGGCTGATGAACTCAGCGGCTTTTAACCGCGTTGTTCGTAAGAACGAGTACAGTAAAGCCTAGGACCTTCAGACTGACAACACCTTTCTCGAAAAAAGTTTAACTTTCTATCAGGAGGGGTCTCGTCTCGAAGTCTGAATTAGTGTCAGTTTGACCCGTTTTTATTGGGGTTTTTATGCTTCGAGCCGTAGGAAACACGAGGTTAGCTTCATGGGCGATCGTTTAGATTAATTTCTGCAGGATGCGGTGGGACGCTGAGTTGGGGGTGTGGTTGCAGGTCCGTTTGATGCGTGTTTTATGGGTTTTCGGGAGGTTTCAGGCTTCTTATGAAGCCCAGGAGCCTTTATTGGTGCCTATTGATTGGGGGGGTTAGGGCCAGCTTCTGGGAGATTCCTGAGGCTTTCGCTCCATCTTGAACGGGGATTCGAACCCCGATTGCGCAGCAATTCCCCTCAGATCGTCCCTTACCGGTGGTGCAGTGAATCTAATCTGAGCACCGATTCGGTGGATTTCTTGGCTTTGATAAGACCAATGGACGCGCCGGTGCTCCGCGAACCCCTTGAATTCCATCCTTGAGATCGCATCACTCCACACTCTGGAGGACCCATGCAGGTCTTCATCGGCTGTTGGGCCGGATAGGCGATCCTCGCGAGCGTTGAGCCTCCTTTGGTGAGGGATTATTGAGGAGAACAGGGGATACGAGGTGAAAACCGAGGCACCTGAGGTGAGGAGAGAGGGCTGGAGGATCGCGCCGACGACGCGACACCTCACAGTACCGGCGAGCGAAGGTTTGGAAAAGAGGCGGAAAGACCGGTATTAGAACGGCTTGAGCGTTCGCACGGGAGTTTTGATCACTCCTTCTCGCTCCAAGAGGCCTTGGCCCAGACCCGAGGCTCATCCGATTGCCGAGAGTGTATTCTTTTTTATGACCACCAGTCCGAAGAGCCCGAGGGCGAGGGAAAACTGCTTTGAAGTGACGGTTCAATGAGGCTGTTTCTCCGTTTTAGGCCGTTGTTTCGCGATTTTGGAAGACCGGTGTGCGCCTTTCTGAGTGGGTGCTGGTTTGAGGTGTTTCGGCGAACTCCTCAAAAAAGCTCAGGATTGAGGCCCCCGGAGGGAGGCAAGGTTGAGCGGTGTCTTGATCGATGGCGGATCCGATCGGGTACCCATGAATAGGTTCCGGGGGCAAAAGGTCTGCCTTCTGCGTGATGTCTGGACTCCGATCGGTTGCACTTCAGTTCGTAGTTTTCTCTTTTGTGGGCTGGTCGGCGGCTGCCATTGGCATTGTTCCAAGCCTTCCGACCCTTGAACTGAGCACATCTCAGGATGTTTCTTCTGAGACCAAGATTCCCTGCACAGTGCGCTGGGTCCCCTCCCCAACAGGCGTTGATCGAACGGCAAACACCAAGCTTCTCAACGGAAAAGTCCGGATTCATGGGGCTTCGTCTCAATCTTACGAAAAGAAGTCCTTGGCGCTGAGCTTGGACTCTCCGACCCGCTGGCTAGGGCTGACATCGGGGCGACAATGGGTTCTCAACGCAGCCTATGTGGACTGTTCCCTGATGCGGCACAAACTTTCGTATGACCTCTTCCAATCGCTCTCATCCGAGGGCGTCAAACGACACGCTTCCTCAAGTGGATTTGTGGAGTTGAGGTTCAATGGACAGTATCACGGCACCTACCTGCTGATGGAGCGGGTGGAGGGTTCACTCTTGGGGTTCACGCCCAAAGGGCAGCCTTCAAAGGTTCCGGCAGTGCTCTATAAGGCCATAGATCACGAGGCAAATTTTGGCAATCCGGGGCACTCTGGCTACGAACAGCGCGAACCAAGCCCGGAAGATCAGGAATATTGGGGCCCTCTCGACGATTTGAATCAATTCGTGGCCACGGCTAAAGATGCGGATTTTGCCAACGCCCAGTCCGGCATCGGCTCGCGCTTGGACATTGACAATGCGATCGATTTCCACCTGCTGGTGCTCTTCACAAGTAACATGGATGGATTCGACAAGAATTTCATTCTCGCTCGGAACGCCGTCACCGAGGCGCATCCAGTTCCCCGGTTCTTCTTTGTGCCGTGGGATTACGACGCGACATTTGGCCGAAACTGGGAGGGCTCGCCCGTCGAGCCAACATTCTGGCTTTCCAACCACTTGTTTGACCGTCTTCTCAGCCACGAAGTGTTTCGGCGGAAATACTTGGATCGCTGGCAAGCCCTGCGACGGAGCCAGTTTTCAGTCGAAGCAATGCATCGAATGATAGATGACAATGCTCGATCTGTCGCCACCACAGCCCGGCGCAATGAGAGCCGGTGGACGCCGATCCGGGCTGCCGAATCGGGCTCACTGGCCTTCACCGAAGATGTGGCTCAAATGAAAGAGTGGGTCGTGGCTCGAACCCGCTGGCTGGACGCGGAGATGGAACGTCAGACCAGACGCTGAAGGCGGGGCCAGCCCACGGGGCTTCTGATTAATTCCGCAGATTCTCGGCAACGTTCCGGAATCCATGGAAAGTTGCCGGTTTAAAATCTGCAATTTTTTCGGATCCTCGGATCCGTTTTCTTCCAGGATGAGCTCGAGCGTTTCTTCCTTCTTCCAGATGACGCCGAATGCGACTGAGACCCACAGGAGTTGATCCGAATTCGTTGAGGCAATCGACAAGCTCAGGCCGGATCGATAGTCCGTTGAGTTTCTTGGCTCAGTGGTTTTCAAACCGGCAGGTTTCATTGGTTTTCACACCGTCACTGACCGCACATGAAGCAGAATGGTGGATGCCCCATCGCTAAATCGCTCACTAAAATGCCGATTTCAAAGCTCACACCCGGTTGAGCCGGGGGTATCCGCCCGTCGGAACAAGTCTGGATCGCCCTCTGAATGCTGCCGGAGCGGTGCCCCGAAATCCGATTGCTTTCGGCGTCGCTCCATCAACGCTGAATTTATGTCCCGCCCTTCCCTGAGAGTCCTCCGGCTATGCATCGCGTTCTCTCTCATGGCCGGCAGCCTTCTCTACGCCGCCGATTCGCAGCAACTACTGCGAGTATTCATCATGGCCGGGCAATCGAACATGGAAGGAGCTGATGCGCATGCCAACCGCATCGACGAATACCCGGGTTTCAAAGGTGCAGGCGCCCCTCAGGCTGATGTTCTTTTTACTTCGCTCAACGTTCAGGAAACGAGCGGATCAGCCCTCTGGCGAACGCTAGCCCCTGGTGAATCATTCGGCCCGGAGATTACCTTCGCCCGAAAGCTAAAGCGGTCGGGTATGGATTCGATCGCCATCATCAAGTCCGCAGTTGGCGGCACCACCGTTGCTTTCGATTGGAACCCAACAGCGCCAACCAATGGACAGAAACTCTACCCTCGGACTCTCAAGTTGATCCGGGAATCGCTGCAGGATCTTGATCGTCGGGGTCGAAAATACCGACTCGAGGGGGTTCTGTGGCATCAGGGTGAAAACGACATGCTCGATCCCCGTTTGAACCGGCAATACGCGCAGGGGCTCACAGAACTCATCGCCCGGCTACGTCAAGACCTTCAGGCTCCGCGACTCCAATGGTTCATTGGCGAGATCAGCGAGAAAGGGATCTGGGGCATGGATAACCGACGCAATCTGGCCATCCTTCGGGAGCAGCAAGAGGCAGTGCTCAAGGCGGATCCGCTGCTGCGGTGGGTGCCCACCTCCCACTTGGCCTTTGAAGTCATGGACAGCGGGCAACCGCACTATCACTTCGGGACTCAAGGCCAGCTGCAACTGGGTGAAGCCTTCGCCAGCGCCTACATCGACACCGTCGGAAATCCGGTTGCAGCCCAGAAACAAAACTTCGACTCAAACCCCAAAACACTGGGAAAAAAGGGGCGTATTCGCGTCTTCGTCCTGGCAGGCCAACGCTCTATGGAGGGCGAAGACGCCTTCGTCGCTCAAATCCCGCAGACCCCCGGATTCGAGCGCTTATCCCAGCCCCAGAACGATATCCTGTTTCGCTATTCTCTCGGTGGTGGAGTGCAGTTGTCCGAAGCTTGGGAACCTCTGGGCCCGGTCGATAAACTCGGCAATTTTGGCCCAGAACTTAGCCTTGGCGCCCATCTCCGAACAACACTGACCTCACAGGATCCCATCGCCGTCGTGAAGTTCACGCACAGTGGCGCGCAAGCGCCGGACTGGTCTCCAGATGGCTCACCGGAAACCCGCCGGGATCTTTACCCAAAGTTCTCCAAGTTCATCCGCGAAGCCACGGACGACCTAGCCCGACAAGGCTACGAGAGCACCTTGGAGGGAGTCTTCTGGCACACCGGAGAAAACGACACTTACTTTACCCCTTACCAGCGGAACTATGCCGAAAGCATGCGGCGCTTGATTGCCGAGGTCCGCCTGAATTTTAAAAGCCAGAGCCTCCGGTGGTTCATCTCCGAGCAGCATCCGGCTGCAATCTGGAAGAACGTGGCCGAAATTAACGGCGCCCTCCGCACCCTGCCGCAGACTGAGACCGGGGTCTTTATGGTTCCTACCTCCCATTTGCCTTACGAACGCACACATTTCGGCACTAAGGGCACCCTCCTGCTCGGCGAAGAGTTCGCCAAAGCATATTCACTGCAGCGTCGCAACAATCGGCCTTGATTCAGGGCCCCGAGCCTTGGGGGTGCTGGATTTATCGAATGGCTGCAGAATAGGGGGCCTTTCAGCGGTCAAAAAACCTCGAATAATTCATCCCGGTAAGACCACCACGGCCAAGAAGGATTGAGGGCGAGAGGGACCACCGTCGAGCGTCGATGCTGTGTCAGGTCTTGCGCGTCACTCGATGGGCTAACCCCACGGCAGCGGCTATTCCGTATTGAAGGGGCAATAGGGCTGGAATTCGTCGCCCCACAACAGAAGTAGAAAGCCCTAAATAATGCGACCTGAGAAGAATTCAGACCACCATGAAGTCATGGGCTGAAAGTGGAGCCGACTGTCGGGATTGAACCGACGACCCACAGTTTACAAAACTGTTGCTCTGCCGCTGAGCTAAGCCGGCTAAACTCAATGTTTACGGTGTGTTTGTGTGTTTTGGCTCAATTTTGAGCCATTGACGCCCAACAAAAAACCAACAA
>JBDKKQ010000334.1:0-3802 GCA_039796015.1 Verrucomicrobiota bacterium | reverse complement strand
GGGGTGCGCCGCTGGAACTACCGTTACACGCAAGACTACGGATCGAAGGAGTGGTCTGTAGTGGACCCCAAGAAGGAAGGGCGGGATGAGGTCGAAGTGAAGTCCGCCGCGCTGTTGCCGGACGGAAAAACCGTGCGACTGACGCTGGCCGATGCCCGTCCGGCCATGCAGTACGAGTTGCGCTACGACGTCGGTTTCCGAGGGCAGGTATGGTTCAGCGTGCACGGCCATTGAACCTCGGGCGGTGATGCTTCAGCGAGAGGCTGTCGAGGTTACAGCGGCCTCGATGAACACATCCATTTGCTGGCCGGGGTAAAGACGCAGGTCTGTCCGCTCGAGGCGGTAAACGGCCTGCAGCACTCGTGTGTCCACCCGTTCGATGCTGTCGCCGGTCAGGGATTTCTTGGGAATAACGAAGGGTTCGAAGCGGACAAAGCTCAATGGAGAGGCCAGTGCGGCATTGCCCCGCACATGCCCCTTAGCCCGAGCCCCTGGCTGAACTCGCCAGGCCTCGTGCTCATCGATGTCTACCCTCAGGTGGAGTGGGTTCAGGTTGCCGAGCAGGATC
This sequence comes from Verrucomicrobiota bacterium, assembly GCA_039796015.1. Classification (GTDB taxonomy): domain Bacteria; phylum Verrucomicrobiota; class Verrucomicrobiia; order Limisphaerales; family UBA9464; genus SXXZ01. Next base: position 3,234 of record JBDKKQ010000334.1, on the reverse strand, counting down.
AGTGGCGCTGTTTGGGTGCCGGCGGTGGCGAACTCTCCGGGGCGGATCTTCAGTTGAAGCACCGTGGCATCGATGGGGGCTAAGAGGGTGCTTCGGGTGATCTCGGTCCGCACGGCCGCGGCCGATGCTTCGGCGACGGCCACCTCGGCCTGCGCCTCCACCACGCGTGCCTGGGACACCTTGAGGGCAAAACGAGTCCGGATGAGTTCTTCCTCACTAATGACCGTGCTGCTGCGCAGTTTCAGAGAACGTTGCAGGCGATCATCGAGGTCTTCCACCTGGCACTGGGCCGTTGCCCATCGGGCGCGGGCTGCGGTGAGTTGGGATTCGTGCACCGCCAACGAGGCTTGCAGAGAGCGGGTATCGAGGCGGAAGAGGGGGTCTCCGGCGTGCACCGATTGATTGAGGGTGACCAGCACCTCGGTGACGACGCCCGAGAGAGGCGTGCCCACGCTGATGTGCTCGCTGCTCGCCTCGATGAGTCCGACGGCGGCGACGGTGTTGGTGAACGACGAGGCCGGAGGGGGCGACACGGGTTCGGTAACGTTTCGGACCGGTTGAGTGCGCACCACGGATACGGTGGCGAAGAGGGCCGCACCGGCGGCCAGCACGGGAAGGAGGTAGTGCTTCATGCGGAAGGGTTGGTGAGTCGGGACGATCCCAGGTGTGTGGCTGTATCGGTGCGTTGCCTCGGTTCGACGCGGGTGATTTGTCCGTCATCCATGTGGGCGATGACGTCGGCAAAGCGAAAGACCCGGCTGTCATGGGTGACCACGAGGACCGCCCGGTCGGGATGCACAGCGGCCGAGGCAAGCAGTTCCATGACGGCCTCGCCCGTGGCGTGATCGAGTGCGGCGGTCGGCTCATCGCAAATAATTAGCCGGGGTTCGTGGACTAGGGCGCGGGCCAGTGCCACTCGTTGCTGCTGTCCGCCAGACAACTGGCGCGGATAGGCGGCCGTCCTCGAACCCAGCCCCAGCCGGTTGAGAAGCGCGGCCGCGCGATCGACGGCTTCGCGCCTGCGAACGCCCGCGGCCAGTAGCGGGATGGCCGCGTTCTCCGCCGCGGTGAGGGCCTGCAACAAGTTGTACTGCTGGAAGACGAAGCCCAGGTGGCTTCGGCGGAAGAGAACACGGTCTGAGTGCGGCATCCGGGCTAGATGGTTCCCGAAGAGACTCACCTCGCCGGAGGAGGTTTCGAGTAAGCCAGCGATGACCGAGATGAGGGTGGTCTTGCCGCAGCCGCTGGGGCCCACCAGGAAGCTGAGCTCGCCCCGGCGCACGGTGTAGTCCACCCCGCGGAGAACCTCCACGCGGGCGTCGTCTTCGCCGAAGTGCTTTCGGATCCCGGTGCAGTGCACGGCGGTCGAATCGAGGGGCGTCATGGTGAGAGTCAGCGGAAGACTGCAGCGGGTTCTAGGCCGCGCACGTGACGGTAGCTGGCGTACAGGGCGATGCCCGTGACTGAGGCCAGGGCCAGGCAGGTGCCCAGGGCGATCTCCCAAGGCAGGTACAGGCTTCGCAGGAAGGGTTGCGTCCGGATGACGTTGCACACGGCGGCCGCGATGCCGCTGCCAAAGCACGAACCCAACACCAGCACCACCGTCCCCTGAAGCAAGATCATGGTTCCGAGTTGGCGATCGGTGGTCCCCACTACCTTGAGCATCGAGAGAGGCCGTGCGTTCTCCTTAATGAACATCAGGAATGTCTGGCCCGTAATAGCGGCCCCCACGATGAGTCCGATGGTAATGGTGATCATGAAGAGCATGGGTACGCCCTGGCTGCCATAGAACCACATGGCATCGGCGGCGAACTGCTCGGTGGTTCGGGCCCGCAAGCCCCCGAGGGCGTTGATTTTCTGACAGAGAACCTCCGGTCGGCTACCGGGTGCCGAGCGGGCCAGGATGAAGCTCGTCATGTGCTGCTCGCCGAGGTTGAGGGCTGCGGCGGTAGATCGGGAGGTGTGCAGCATCGGTAGGCCGGTGAAGGGGGCGGCGATATCCGAGATCCCCATGATGCGAATCCGGCGGTTGCGAATGCGCAAGCATCGTCCCGCTTGAAACGGTTCACCGGGGAAGAACAGTTCGTGGCCTCCGGGATCGATGATGGCCGTGTCGAGTTCGCGAATGGCATCGGCCCGTCCGACTCGCATCTGGTGCGGCAGCCCCGCCAGGCTGGCGTCGTCGATCCCCAGGACGGTGACCGTGTTGAGTCGCCCGCCTTCGGAATGCCCGATGGCGTCGATCTTGAGCAACGGAGCCGCCCAGGCGATTCCGGCGATGCCGCGCACCCGCAATAAATGGATGTCCCGCATCGCTTTGACTTGGTCGAAGCATTCCACCTCCGGTTCGGTGACCCACAGATCGGCGTCCTGAACGTCCCGGATCTGGGCGGCGGTCATGGACAACATGGTGGCCAGAATCGCCGCCTGGTTTTGCATCAGGAAGACCGCGAGTGAGACGGCGACAATCATCGCGGCGAACTTGGCTCGGTCATTCCGAAGCATCTGAAGGCCTACCCAATTCATCGCGATCCCTTCTTGCGCGGGGTGCGTGCCCCGACAGCGCGCCCGATGAACTCCAGAAAGCCTCGGGTGAGGGCCCGCGCATCCAGGTGAGGATCGAAGGAGGCTCGGAGAATGAGGCCGTCGAAGGCGGCAAAGATCAGGCAGGACAAGACCCGTGGATCGGTCTCCGATTCGATGGACCCGGATCTTTGGGAGGCTTGGATAAGGGATGCGAGCCGGCCTTGAAGCGCCCGGTAGCTTTCCCTCAAACGGGCCGATACGACAGAATTGCGTGAGGCCTCGGCCGCCGTCTCGACCCACATGTTCAAGAATCCTCGGTCCTCCAAATCTCGAAGCCCCAACTCTGCCAAGGCTTCTAATGAGGGCAGTAGCCCCTTTTCGATGGGCAACCCGTCCATCGCGGATGCCCACCGGGTTTGGTCTGCTTCAATGAGTGCCTCAATGAGGGCGTCCTTGCTGGGAAAATACCGGTAGACCGAGCCCGGACTCATGCCGGCCGCTGCACAAATGTCTTTCATCGATGCTGCATGGAAACCGCTCCGCACGAACACACCGCAGGCCGCTTTCAGAATGGTTTCCCGTCTTTCTGGGAAACTTCGGTTGCGGGTGCCAGTGACTTTCATAAACGCGAGCGAATGTTCGCTCGCGTTTTGAGTCCGTCAAGTCTTCGGCCGCTTTCCGAGGCTTGGCCGATCAGCACGAGGGAGT
>JBDKKQ010000333.1:0-2607 GCA_039796015.1 Verrucomicrobiota bacterium | reverse complement strand
GCCGGCACACCGCCCTTCATCAGCTCGAAATGATCGCTGCGGTAGAAGCCACCGCGTTCGGGATGCGCATCCGGCAAGACCACCCGACCCCGGGACTTGGCCACGGAATCCAGGACGGCATCGATCGTTGAAGCGCCCCGGCCGATTTGGCGAAGGTCACGAGTCCGGCCCCACTGGTTAGCCCCATCCATGTTGAGGTTGGCCACCGTCTTGGCCAGCGGGTACACGGGCTGGGCCACATAATGCGCGGCTCCCAGAAGCCCCTGCTCCTCGGCCGTCACCGACAGGAAGAGCATCGAGCGCTTCGGCGCCCTGCGGTTCGTGCCGAAGGCCTCGGCCAATTCCAGAAGACCGGCGGTGCCGATGGCGTTGTCGGCGGCGCCGTTGAAGATCTGGTCGCCCTCCAGGGTGGTGTTGCGTCCGAGATGATCCCAATGGGCGGTCACCACCACCCACTCGTCGCGGAGCTTCGGATCGCGCCCCCGAACCACCCCGAGCACGTTCTTGGATTTCACCGTGCGGGACTCGTTGCGCGCCGTGAAGGCGGCCTTCTGCTTCAAGGTGACCGGCCGGAAGCCCGGCTTCCGCGCGGCCTCCTTCATTGCTTCATAGGTGGTGCCATTGGCGGCAAAGAGCTTCTGCGCCCGCTCGAGGCTGATCCAGCCCGCGATGTCGCTTTTGGGAGAACGGTCAGAGGCCAGATCGAAGCGCTCACGACCCCAAGAGTTGATCACCACGAACCACGGATACGCCGCCGGGGCCGTCTCATGGATAATCAATACCGCGGCCGCACCCCGGCGACCTGCCTCCTCGAACTTGTAAGTCCAACGGCCGTAATAAGTCATAGCCTTGCCACCGAACCACTTCGGATCGAGTTGGTCGGGCTTGGCCGGATCGGGAATCGGCGGATCGTTGATGAGGACGACGATCGTCTTGCCCCGCACATCCACGTCACGGAAGTCATTCCATCCGTACTCCGGAGCGTGGATCCCGTAACCCATGAAGAGCATATCGCTTTCCGGCACCGCCACATCGCCACCCAGACGAGGGCTCCAAGCCACATAATCCTGAGGCCCCACCAGTGCTTCCCCACCGAGAGTAAAGCCCACCGAAGACTTCACCCCCACGATGGGGACATCCTGCGTCCAAGATCCGTCAGGCATCCCTGGCTGAAGACCCGCACGGCGAAATTGCTGCACCAGATAACCCACCGTCTTGACCTCACCCGGGGTGCCCGGACCACGCCCCTCGAACTCATCGCTCGCCAGCACCCGAGTGTGTTCGAGGATTTGTGTCGATTGAATGGAATCCACTCCCCGCAGATTGGCAGCACGCCCCTGACCCACCAACAACACCCACAGCGGCAACGTCATCGCCGCCACCCGAAGCCTGCATAGAATCGACAGCATGGTGGTGTCATGGAAATCACAACTCGCCCCTGAAGCAACCCTCCCTGCAACTAATGTCCTGACTCTTTTAAAAATATCCCTAGATAGACTCGACAAGAACGCCCCCTCGGAGCCGATCCCAAGGAGCCCCACTCCCCGCAAACCACCACCGCCCTCAGACGTCCACACACAATCAACCAACACCCCTTTGGACCGACTGCGCCCCTGAGACTTAGCCCAGCCGCAGCGGAGCGGGATCGGGCCGGAGCGAGCATTGGAAGCGATCAAACCCTTCCCTCGCGCACAGCGCGAAAGCTCCACCCTGTCCAAAGCTTACCTGCGCGCGCAGGCCTGGTCCCGCGGAGCCCAAAAAATACAGCGGAGCGGGATCGGGCCGGAGCGAGCATTGGAAGCGATCAAACCCTTCCCTCGCGCACAGCGCGAAAGCTCCATCCTGTCCAAAGCTTACCTGCGCGCGCAGGCCTGGTTCCGCGGAGCCCCTGCAACGCCAAACAAAGAGTATAGAGTGTCCCCTTTTGTGTAAATAGGTGGGACCGACCCCGGCGGATTTGGTATTTCATTTATCAGAGTCATTAGACGAATGTACTGAGGTTGGAGAACCAAAACCCTTCGAAAGTATTACAATGACTTTGAACGAAGATCCCCTTTGGAAACGGTTGGTCGCTTTTGAATTGGATAACATCGGCGACGCGCTGAGCTTCACTCAACGACTGGCCCGCGAAAACGGTTGGCACCTCGGATTCGCCCGACGGGTCGTCGAAGAATACCGACGCTTCCTCTTCCTCGCCTTGCGAGCCGGCCACTCGGTCACCCCATCCGATGAGGTTGACCAGGCTTGGCACCTGCATCTGGTCTATAGCCGCTCCTACTGGGACGAACTTTGCACCCAGGTGCTGCAACATCGGTTGCACCACGGACCCACCCGGGGCGGCCCCGCCGAAGACGACCGATTCCTAGAAAATTATGAAGCCACCCGCGCCAGCTATCGCCGGTGTTTCAACTCTGAACCCCCGGCCGACATCTGGCCTGAGCCCGAAGTGCGCTTCGCTCCTCAGGCCCGCTGGCAACGGGTGAACCTTTCGGAGTGCTGGTTCCTGCCCAAGCGCGCTCTGCGACGAACAGGCTTCGGCCTGCTAGGGATTCTCGGACTCTCCGGCGCGGCGGTCGGCTGTTCGGAGGTCAACGGCGAGGCACTGAT
>JBDKKQ010000332.1:0-7351 GCA_039796015.1 Verrucomicrobiota bacterium | reverse complement strand
GCCGCAGTAAGCCGTCGATGCCGCCAAAAGATGAGCCCAGGGTTCCCGCGGCGGAGTTGGCACTGCTGCGCCAATGGATTGCCGACGGGGCTCCGGGACCTCAGCGGGACGAGTCCCTCCTAAAAAACCTGGTGGTGCCTGAGGTGGCCATCGGTCGGGGTGTTGCCCGTCCGTGGACGGCGGTCGAGTATTCGCCGGACGGCAAGATCCTCGCGTTGGGAACGGCGGGTCGAGTGGAGTTTCGAAACGCCTCAGGTCGTCGTATTCAACGAGTAATTGATGGGATTCCTGGGAAGGTAAATGCCGTCCATTTCTCGGCCGATGGGGCTACCTTGGTAGTGGCGGCAGGGATCACAGGCTTGGATGGCGTGGCCGAGCTTTATTCGGTGGCAACGGCTCAGAAATTGGTCCGATTTGAAGGTCACCGCGACGCGGTCCAGGATGCCGAGCTGTCGCCAGATGGGCGTTGGTTGGCCACTGCGGGTTATGATCGATCGATCCGATTGTGGAAGGTGGCCGACCGCTCGTTGGTTTGGTCCAACTCGGTCCACAATGGAGCAGTTTTCGACCTCGCCTTCGATCCCTCCGGTGCCGTGCTGGCTTCGGCCAGCGCTGATCAAACGGTGAAACTGTGGCGCGTTCGGGATGGGGTGCGGCTCGACACGCTCAATCAGCCTCAGGGTGACTTGAACCGCGTGTTGTTCACCCCCGATGGACAGCACGTGTTGGCCGTCGGGGCCGATCGCCGGATCCACCAATGGCGGTTTGTTTCCCGGGAGGCGCCGGCCCTGAATCCGGTGGTCACGGCGCGCTTTGCCCATGAGGCCGGGATCGTTTCCATGGTCTTGTCTCGCGATGGGCGGCATCTCGTCACCGGAGCCATCGACCGATCTCTCAAGCAATGGCGACTACCCGAACTGCAAGAGGTGGCCTCCTGGAGCGGGCAATCGGATGTGGCCGCGGCCTTGGCGATGGATCGTTCAGGAGATCGAGTGCTGGTGGCACGCATGGATGGCTCTGTCGAAGCCGTCGGGCTCAAAGGCGACGTCGCCACGGGATTAGCCGGGATGGGCACCACAAAACACGGCCCGGCCAAAGCGTCTCCGACGGGCCGTTCTTCCGCTCCCAGCCCAGCGGGATTGCTGCGCTCTCCGGTTCATCAGGCGGAGTTGGAGCCCAACGATGGGATCCGGCGGGCTCAGCCGGTGGCCATTCCATCAGAGACCTACGGTCGTATGGGGCGCCCGGGTGATGTGGATCATTTCGCATTCCAGGCCCGCGCTGGCGAGGCGTTGACCTTGGAAGTTCAGGCGGCGCGCGACGGTTCGGCGATGGACTCCCGTCTGGAGGTTTTGACGACGTCTGGCCTACCGGTGGAGCAGGCGGTGCTTCAAGCGGTTCGCGATTCCTGGTTCACCTTCCGCGGCAAGGACTCCGACACCGTGGACGACTTTCGCCTCCAGAACTGGGCCGAAATGGAATTGGACGAATACTTGTACGCCAATGGTGAGGTGGTGCGCTTGTGGCTTTATCCACGGGGACCGGATTCCGGCTTCAAGGTGTATCCGGGCGAGGGACGTCGTCAGTCCCTCTTTGGAACAACGCCCTTGTCGCATGCGCTCAATGAGCCCGCTTACCTCGTGAAGGCGTATCCGGCGGGCAGTCGGCCCATTCCCAATGGTTTGCCCGTGTTTCGATTGAACTATCAGAACGACGACGATCCCAGCCGTCTGTCCGGGAGGGATTCGATGCTGCTGTTCACCGCACCCACGACGGGCCGGTATTTGGTTCGCGTGACCGACACTCGGGGATTTGGCGGCAGTACCAATTATGCCTACCGGCTCTCGGTCCGCCCGCAGCAGCCCGAGTTTACCGTGCGCGTCGATGGCATGAATCCGAAGGTGAGCCCGGGCAGTGGTCGCGAAATCCGTTTCGTGGCGACCCGTCGTGAAGGATTCGAGGGCCCCATTCGCATTCATCTCGATCGGTTGCCGGCCGGATTCACCGCGAGCACTCCAGTTGAAATTGAAGCCGGACAAATCCGTGCCGTCGCGGTCCTCTACGCCGCGGTTGGTGCGGCCGATTCCATGGAAGCGTCGGACCGTGCGGTTCGGGTGAGCGCCACGGCCGAAATTCAGGGCAGGGAGGTTCGTCACGAGTTGGGTGATTTGGGAAATGTGCAATTGGACGCGGCCCCTAAACTGACCGTAGAAATCTTACCCGGTCCCGACCGATCGGTGGTGCGCCAAGAGGCGGGACGTCCGATGGAATTACTCATCCGACCGGGTCAAACTATCACCGCTCGGGTGCGGGCCGATCGCCGTGATTTCAAGTCACGGATTGAACTGGGGGGCGAGGACTCGGGTCGGAACCTGCCGCACGGTGTGTACGTGGACAATATAGGCCTCAACGGCCTGTTGATTGTCGAAGACCAAACCGAACGGGAGTTTTTCATCACCGCCGCCCGCAAGGCCCGTCCGGGGACTCGCCTCTTCCATTTGCGGGCCAATGGCGATGGCGGCCAGTGTTCCCAACCGGTCCTCTTGCGCATTCTGGAAGCGTCGCCGGGGCAGTGATTGCATTCGCGCACTCGACTTCGCTGGGTTCCGACGTAGCGTCCGCACACTTAACGGTATGCTGACGCTCACACTCGGCCACTCGCCGGATCCGGACGATGCCTTCATGTTCTATGGCTTGGCGCGGGATTTGATTCCCACCCCCGGCCTGCGCTTCGAACACATCCTCCAAGACATCCAGACCCTCAACGAACGGGCCACCCGCGGTGAGTTGGACATCTCGGCCATTAGTATCCATGCCTACGCCCATGTCTGCGATCAGTACGCCTTGTTGCCGAGCGGCGCGAGCATGGGCGACGGCTACGGGCCCATGTTGGTGTCGAAGCATCCCTACACCCGCGACGAGGTGCTGCGCCGCCGCATCGCCATTCCGGGGCGGATGACCAGCGCCTTCTTGGCATTGCAGTTGTGGGCCGGTCGCCTCGGGGCCGAACTGGACCTGGTGGTGGTGCCGTTCGACGAGATTTTCCAGGCCGTGAAGTCGGGTGTGGCCGATATTGGCCTCATTATCCACGAGGGCCAGTTGACCTATGCCAACGAAGGCTTCGTGGTGTGTGAAGATCTTGGGGTGTGGTGGGGCCGCGAGAATGACGGCCTGCCGCTGCCCTTGGGTGGCAACGTGATCCACAAGCGGCACGAGCCGTTGCTGCGCAAGCGCGTGAGCGACGTCTTGACCTCCAGCATCCAGTACAGCCTCGATCACAGGCCCGAGGCCGTGGCGCACTCTTTGCAATGGGCCCGCGACATGGGGCATGACTTGGCCGACCGTTTCGTGGGTATGTACGTGAACCATTGGACTCTTGACTACGGCGAGCGCGGTCGCGAGAGCATCCGCCGCTTCCTCGCCCGCGGCCAGGCTCTGGGAGCCATCCCCAAGGCGCCCCCGCTGGAGTTCGTGGTTTAGTTGGCTGCCGCGTGAACCCCCTCCGGGCCTTTGAACGGTCGAGGGTTCGACGTCTGATCGCTGCTGCCTTGAGTTGCTTAGATTTGACGCATCACGGGGACTTCGAAACCAAGTCGTCACTTGTCTAAAACAGCATTGAGTCGCCAGCATGATGTTAGATGAAGCGATTCTGGATGCCGTGCTTGGCCGGTCTGGCGTTAGTGGCCGGTTGTCTCACCCACCAGCAAACCGGTAGTTCAGCCCCACCTGAAGCGGGCAACTGGCCGGGCAGCCGACCGGATGGAACGGTTCGATTGCCCAATCAGTGGCTGCTGGATCCGGTGGGCAAGCAAGTCTCTCTCGGAGATTTCCCGGTGAACATGGCTGTGGATCCATCGGGGCGTTTCGCTGCGGTGCTCCACTCCGGCTTTGGTCCCCACGAGATCATCTTGGTGGACATTCCGAGTGCCAAAATTCTTTCCAGGACCGTTCTCCCAGAAGCCTTTCACGGAATCGCCTTCACCCCGGATGGCAAGCGAATCGTCGCGAGTGGTGCAGGAAAAGAAGTCATCCACGTGTTTGATTTCCAAAAAACCAGCCTGGCCAATGGCAACACCGTGGCGCTGCGGCCGGCCTCTGAAAGGGGGATTCCCGCGGGAATCGCAGTGAGTCCGGACGGTCGAACGATTTGGGTCGCCAACGTGTTGGGCCAGACCGTGACGGAGGTCGCTCTTCAGGCGTCCACGAATGCGGGCACCGTGGTTCGCGATATCCAGTTGGGAGAGCGCATAGCGCCGCCGGTCGCAGGAGAAAAAGACCCGTGGCACGATCTCGAAGAAGAATCCATCACCAAGCGTGCGCGTGCTCTTTTGGAAGTACTGAACACGGAGGCTCCGTATCCGTTCGCCTGTCTTCCCGACGTCGCCCACGACCGACTTTACGTTAGTCATTGGGGGCGCGCGGAAGTGGGTGTTTTGGAGCTGAGTTCTGGGCGCAAGCTGGCTCGATGGCCCGTGCAAGAGCATCCGAATGAAATGGTCCTCAACCGGGCGGGCAAATTCCTGTTCGTCGCCAACGCCAACCGCAACACCATTAGTGTTCTCGAAACCGCTGGCGGCAGTTGCGTGGAAACCCTCGCGGCCGAGCTGGAGCCGGATTCGCCCCCGGGATCAACGCCCAACAGTGTGGCCCTCAGCCCCGACGAATCGTTGCTCTTCGTGTCGAACGCCAACATCAACGCGATCGCCGTTTTTGATGTTCGGCAGCCCGGTCGCAGCCGATCGATGGGATTCATTCCCACCGGATGGTATCCCACTTCGGTCCGCGTCACTCCGGATGGTCGGCGGCTTTTGGTGACCAATGGTAAAGGGTTGGCTTCCAAGTCTAATCGCATGGGCCCTCAACCCGGCCGCGAAGCGCCGGCAACCATTCGTGAATACATTGGCGGTCTCTTGCAGGGGTCGTTGTCCATCATCGAGTTGCCCAAGGAACGCGAAGATCTTGAGAAGCAATTGAAGCGGTACACCGCGCGAACCTTGGCGTGCCGCCCACCGGCGCCGCCTGAAACGTTGGAGCCGGGCCACCCCGTGCCGTTGATCACCGGCGACCCTTCTCCCATCCGTCATTGCATTTACATCATCAAAGAAAACCGCACTTACGATCAGGTTCTGGGCGACATGCCCCAGGGGAAGGGTGATCCCACGCTCTGCTTGTTTCCCGAATCCGTGACCCCGAACCACCATCGACTCGCCCGAGATTTCGTGTTGCTAGACAACTTCTACGTCGAGAGCGAAGTGAGTGCCGACGGCCACGAATGGACCATGGGTGCTTACGCGACGGACTTCGTCGAGCGTATCTGGCCGATGAGTTACGGCCACAATCAGGACCGTAAATACGCCTATCCGAGCGAGGGGCGATTCAAGATTGCGCAGCCCGCCGGCGGTTATCTTTGGGACCGAGCCAAAGCGGCCAAGGTGACCTACCGAAGCTACGGTGAATTCGTCAATAATGGTGCGACCACCAATGACCCGTGTTCGACCTTGATTCCGACGCTTCAGGGACATTTCGATCCGCACTTCCGGAGTTTCGACATGGATTACAGCGACTTGGCTCGGGCGGACCGATTCATCTCCGAGTTGCATCGATTTGAGCGCGAAGGAGAAATGCCTCGCCTGCAAATTGTGCGACTTCCGAACGATCACACGGCCGGGACTTCGACGGGCAAGCTGACTCCGACGGCATACATGGCTGAAAATGACCTGGCCCTGGGTCGAGTGGTCGAGGCCGTGAGCCGGTCGAAATTCTGGGCCTCCACCGCGATTTTTGTGGTAGAGGACGACGCGCAAAATGGCCCCGACCATATTGATGCCCATAGAACTATTGCCTATGCCATCAGCCCGTACGTGCGACGCAAGACGGTCGATTCCACCCTGTACTCGACGTGTTCGATGCTGCGGACCATGGAACTCATCCTCGGAATGAAGCCGATGACCCAGTTTGATGCGGCTGCGATGCCCATGCATGCCTGCTTTGGATCTAAGCCCGATCTCAAGCCTTACACGGCCATCACGCCTCGGGCGCGGCTCGATGAAAAGAATCTCGCCGAAGCCTGGGGCCGCGAACGTTCAGACAAGATGGACTTGAGCCGCGAAGATGCGGCGGATGATTTGGAACTCAACGAGATCATCTGGCGTTCGGTCCGGGGAGCCCAGTCCTCCATGCCCTCGCCGGTGCGCGCTGGATTCGTTTTGGCCGAAGGGATGGATGACGACGATGAGGACGATAAACCTAAAGCGAAACGACCCTGAGTCTCCCAATCCATGGGTTTTTATTGAGGTCTGATTTTCGGTTTTCGACGTTCGGGTGGGGAACCTTCTGGATGATTCAGTCGTCGCCCCTCGGCTGATGGCTGTGGGTGGGTGAACTTGCAGCGGTTCGCTGTCTCGAACGGATGCCCAAGCGAGTGACGGGCCAGGAGGACAACCGCCGCCTTGCCGCTCCCGCCGCCTGTCGCTAACTATTCACAGGATGGCTCCGGTGCCCGAACAATCCAACGAGGGAGCGACCGCAGTGGCGGCACCTCCGGCACTCATCGAGAGGGCCAGCGAATTGATTCGCGCTCACCCGGAGTGTTTCTGGTTCCGCCATCCCGAGGCCCGCATCCGTCATCTGGAGGACATTCGGTTGGTCGTGGAGCATCTGCGGGAATACGGCGATCGCCGCGCCTGGTGGGCGGCTCAGGAGTTGCACAAATGCCTCTTACCGCTCTCCAAAAAGACGTCCTAGCCGTTCTTGCCGGCCTCCGCAGCGAGGAAAGCCACTTCGCCGGCGGCATCGTTCTGAATGCCGGGGAAGACTCTCCGCGTTTCTCGAGCGACTTCGACCTTTTCCACGAACTGGCCGAGGAAGTGACCCGTGCGAGCGAGCGCGATGTGTTGTGCCTGCGACAGGCGGGATTTCGGGTGGAGACTCCGTCGCCCTGTGGCGAGTGGGAAAAGGAGACCACGTTTCGCAAAGCTCGAGTGATCCGAGGAACCGAGTGGGTTGAGATCGACTGGGCCGCCGACTCGGCCTTCCGGTTTTTCCCCATCGAGCGTGATCCGGTGCTGGGGTGGCGGTTGCACCGATTTGATGTCGCCACGAACAAGGCCCTGGCTCTATCGGCCCGGACGGAAACCCGCGATTATGTCGATATCGTGGAACTACACCGGACCTACCCGCTCGCGGCGATCTGCTGGGCGGCCTGCGGCAAAGACCCGGGCTTCACTCCGCTCTCGCTGCTGAAGATGATGAAGCGCTTCGGTCGGATTGATCCCGGAAGGTTGGAGGAGATCCAGGCCCGTGCCATCGACCCCGTCGCTCTCAAGACGGCTTGGATTCAGATGAGTGACGA
>JBDKKQ010000331.1:0-14690 GCA_039796015.1 Verrucomicrobiota bacterium | reverse complement strand
ATAAACAGGCCTTGGATAAGACTGCCATCCGCGCCGAATTGGCTCGCGGTGGACGCTTGAGCCTCCCTGAAATCCTCCGCCTCCGGGTCCGTCACCTCACGGCCGGGGTGGCCATCGGCTCCAGGGACTTCGTTAATCAGGTCTTCGCTCACCATCGCTCCCACTTCGGACCAAAACGCTTCGAGGGAGCTCGTCCCATCCGCGGCGTCCCTCTGCCTCACCTAAAAACACTCCGCGACCTCCGCGTCAATGCCATCGGGTGAATGGGATTTGGGTTGGAGTCTTGGAGAACTCGGCTGGGTGAACTTCGACGCTGCTTCGAATGAAAACTTGAGGTAGGCTTTCCCCGTGAGTGATCTCTTTGCTCGGCAGCGTGAAATGGTTCGCCAGTATCCTGAAAACGAACTGGCCCGATTCAGTTTGGGGCGAGCGCTGTTTGATGCCAGTGACTTTGCTGGAGCACGTGAACATTTGGAGATCGCTCTCCGCCGTAAACCCGATTGGATGGTGGTCCAAATTCTTCTGGGTAAGTGCGATCTGGCTCAAGGATCTATGGAAGCTGCACGTTTTGCCTTCGAACGGGCCTTGCAACTGGCCCGCCAACAGCATCACGAGGGGCCTGAGGCCGAGTTAATGGACCTTCTTTCGGGGTTGAACCCAGATGAGACCCATCTAGGCTCAGCGAAACTTCCCCAATAATATCGTGAGAATTATTTCACCCCGTTCGCAGCAGTCCGCTGGCTTCACATTGATTGAACTGCTTGTAGTCATCGCCATCATTGCGATCTTGGCTGGCATGCTTTTGCCGGCGCTGGCCAAGGCGCGCCAAAAAGCCACTGGCATCGCCTGCATCAACAACGAGAAACAGTTGATGGTGGCTTCGATGCTCTATGTCGTTGAAAACCGAGATTTCTTCCCTCCGAATGGTGCCGGAGATCCAACGGTGAATCTCATAAATCCTCCTGCCAACTACGTTCCCAAGTACTGGGTCGAGGGGCGCGATGGCAATAATCTGGTCGATTCATCGGCTTCAAGTCTCATCAATCCGCGGGTTTCGCTTTTGGCAACTTATCTGCCGGCCTTGGGATCATTCAAGTGCCCCGGTGATCGTTACACCGAGATCGTTAATGGTCGCAAGGCGGGCAATCCTCGCACCTACGGTCAGAATCCTTGGGTCAATTGGGCCGATGAAGCTCCTTACCCGTCCAGCGCCCTCGGAGACGATCGGACCTACCGCAATTTTCGAAAGACTACAGATCTGCTGTCCGCCTCGGATATTTTTGTTCATGGAGAAATTCATCCTAAGGCAATTTGCCGTCCGTTCTTCGGTGTCAACATGGCGACTGCCTCAGGCGGAGCCTATCACGTGCCGGGCAATTACCACGGGCGCAGTTCCAATTTCTCCTTCGCCGACGGTCATGCAGAATCTCACCGATGGGTCAGCGGTACGTTTAATAATCCAACTTCCAATGTGGATCACCACGGCGCCCACGCAGGCGGGTACCCGGGAACAGCGAGTCGCCCCGATATGACCTGGCTTGGCGAACACACCACGGTTCGCCGTTGAGGCGACTGTTTGCTTTTGGATCAGGAATGAAACCCATTGCCGATTGCCGGCTCTATACCTTCGTCGATACCGCCTACTTGAACGGGCGTGATCCCGTGGCCGTTGCGGCCGCTCTTTGTGACGGCGGATCAGACCTGATCCAACTGCGTGCCAAGGGACTTCCGGCATCGGAGGTTCTTCGTCTGGCTCGAGCCCTGGTACCGGTGCTGCGCGATGCCCATGTCGGTCTGGTAATCAACGACCATCCTGAGGTGGCCTTGGAAGTTGGGGCTCCGTGGGTTCATCTGGGACAGGAAGATTTCTTTGACGCGGGCTATCAACACGTTGGCGAACTCTCCAGCAAGAAGGCCGGGTGCCAGATTGGTTTGTCCACCCACGCGCCGGATCAATGCGCCCGTGCCGTCGCGGCTGGGGCTGACTACGTGGCGATTGGCCCTGTGTTTGCCACCGGCACTAAACCGAGCGCTCGCCCGGTGACGGTCGATTACGTTCAGTGGGCCCGTAAGAATGTTTCGATTCCATGGTTTGCCATTGGCGGTATCAATCTTGAAACCGTCGATACTGTGGTCAGGGCTGGAGCCCGATCCATCTGTGTGGTGAGTGCCATTCTCAACGCGAGCGATGTCGCGGCGGCTTGCCGGGAATTTCGCAAGCGATTGCCGGCCTGAAACGTGGGCGACTGGGTAGGGCAGGGGCAGGGGTAAGACCTGCCTCGCCGCCTGCCTTGGATGCTTAGCCTAAACGATTTTAGTGGGTTCGCTTTTGCTCGCTGCGCCTTCTTCCGCAAGCGCTCCGTTCTTCGCTCGTTACAGGCCTTAGCCTGACTCCTCCTTGTTCACGCAGTGTCTTGCGAACGAATCTCTCTCGCCATCATTCCTGCCCCCATTGGATCTTTCTCGATTAGGAGGAGCGCTGGGCCGCGGTGCCGTGGTTGGCGGTTTCTGCTCCCCTCGCTTGCGGGCCTGGTTCATCGTGTCACTCATGAACCTGTTTGATCTTTCCGAAGAGGTGGCGGTGGTAATCGGTGCGACCGGATCCCTGGGTGGGGCCATGGCGCATGCCCTAGGCAAGGCGGGAGCAGCGGTGGCTGTTGTGGGGCGTAATGCCGAGCGCGGACAGGCCTGCGTGGAATCGCTGAAGCAGCAGGGGACTCGGGCCGCTTTCTTCACCGCCGATGCCATGTGCCGCGAAGATCTTCGCCGCGTGGAAGCTGAGGTGGAACAGCAGTTGGGGGTACCATCAGTCTTGGTCAATGCCGCCGGGGGTAATGATCCCAAGGCCACTGTGACGGCAGATCTTCCGTTCGAAGCGATCGGCTTGGATGCTTGGAGAGGGACTTTTGACCTCAATCTCGTGGGCGGAGTCTTGTTGCCCTGCCAGACCTTCGGTCCGGGATTCTGCGCTCGTCGCCGCGGCACGGTGATTAATGTTGCGAGCGTTTCAGCGCATATTCCGCTGTCTCGTGTGGTTAGTTATTCAGCGGCCAAGGCAGCCGTTCTCAGCCTCACCCAGTTTTTATCACGCGAATGGGCACCGAGCGGGGTGCGGGTCAACTCCATCACTCCGGGCTTCTTTCCGGCCGAACAGAATCGTCGCCTTCTTTTCAACGAAGACGGCAGTCCCACTGCTCGCGCTCAGGCGATCCTCAATCACACCCCGATGGCTCGCTTCGGGGCCGCCCAAGAATTGGGTGGAGCAGTAGTGTTTTTGGCGAGTTCGCGGGCAGCGGGTTTTGTCACTGGGACAGACTTGCGCGTGGATGGTGGATTTTTGAGCCAGACGCTGTGAATCCACCGGATTCATCTACCCGGTCCACTTCGGTTCGGCGGTGGATTCAAGGCCGGTGGGAAGACCCCTCAGCCGATCTCGTCGCTGCCGAGGAACCTCTGGAGATTCGCGTGGAGACTCGCAGCATCAGCGTAACTCTGAGGACTCCGGGTCATGATGACGAATTAGCGGTCGGCTTCTTGGTGAGTGAGGGGTTGCTCCGTGCTCCTTCAGATCTCAAGGGAATCCGTCCCTATCCGCGCAACGAAACCGGGAACGTGGTGGATGTTTTCTTGAATGATTCGGTGACCTGCGATTTCGCATCGCTGACCCGTCACGTCTTTGCCTCCTCCAGTTGTGGGCTCTGCGGCACGGCGAGCATCGAGGCCCTTCGGCGACAGTTCCCTTCGGTCACAGAACAATTTCAGATGGACCCGGAGGTGTTGCTGTCACTGCCTCGACAACTGCGTTTGGCGCAAGCGGGGTTCTCAGTCTCCGGAGGGTTGCATGCGGCGGCGCTCTTTAGCCCGAGTGGCCAGTTGTGGGTGGTTCGCGAAGATGTTGGCCGGCACAACGCCGTGGACAAGGTGATCGGTCGACGGTTTCTGGATGGAGCCTTCCCAGCAGGGCCCTCGGTGCTGATGGTCAGTGGTCGCGTTTCCTTTGAAATTGTCCAGAAGGCGTTGGCGGCAGGCATCGCCATGATTGCCGCCGTCTCGGCTCCTTCCAGTCTTGCGGTCCAATTTGCCAACGAGTCAGGACAGACCTTGGTGGGTTTCCTGCGAGAGGGCCGCTTCAACGTTTATGCCGGTTGCCAACGTGTCGGCCCAGCGTCCGATGCGGCTGTTTAATAAAACACTCTTGTCTGCAGAGCCTTTGGTCTATCGTGCCGGCATGCGTAAGCGCCGGGAGGCACGTGAACGAGCGGTGCAGTTTCTCTTTCAGCACGACCTGAATCCACCTGAGGATTTGGGATCGGCTCTCAACCAATTTTGGGATGCCCAGAGGATGAGCGATTTTCTTGAATCGCACGGTCCCACGTGGGGTGAAAAGGTTCACTTGCCGCCCCCGAATTCCGAGGAGAGCGCCACGAGACTCTTCGCTGAACGGTTAGTTCGGGGTGTGTTGGAACATCGGGAACAACTGGACGATATCATCCGGAAGCACGCGAAGAATTGGGACCTCCACCGAATGGCGGCCGTCGATCGCAATGTCATGCGTCTGGCCATCCACGAAATGCTCCACCGCGACGACATTCCGCCTGTGGTGAGCATTAATGAGGCGGTCGATGTGGCGAAGAAGTTCTCGACTGCTGACAGTGGCAAGTTCGTCAACGGCATCCTCGACAAGGTCAAAGCCGACCTGCTTCGGCCCGCGCGAACTGCCAAGGAAACCGTAGTTTAGACCTCCCTGGTGAAACACGCCGACCTACATCTGCACACACATTTCTCCGACGGGACTTACTCGCCGGAAGAATTGGCATCCCACGCGCGGGCTCAAGGCCTAGATGCTGTGGCCCTCACCGATCACGATAGTGTGGAGGGATGTGAGCGGATGGAAACGGCCTGTACGAAAGAAGGTCTCGAGTTTATTCCCGGAGCCGAATTAACCGCTGAGGTGACCGGTCAGGAGGTTCACATCTTGGGCTACTGGATGGATCTCTCGTTCGAGCGACTTCGGGTGGAGTTGCAACATTCTCAGGGAGTCCGTCAGCAGCGGGTGCGGGAGATGGTTACCCAACTCAATGACAACGGTGTCAGCCTCAGCGTGTCGCTGGTGTTGTCCTTGGCCCAGTGCGAGGCCCCAGGGCGTCTGCACGTCGCGCGCGCCCTCGTGCAACAGGGCTTCGCTCGTGATCATGACCAAGCTTTCGACAAGTTCCTGAAGCGGGGGCGCCCCGGTTTTGTACCCAAGGCCCGCATGAAAGCGCAGGACGCCGTCGGGTTGATTCGGGAGGCCGGTGGAGTGGCCGTGCTGGCTCACCCAGGGCTCTATCGCAACGACAGCCTCATCGGGAAGCTCAAAGACGCCGGTATCGACGGTTTGGAGTGCTGGCATACCCGCCATTCTCCGGAGGTCAGTGAAAATTATTCCCGCAAGGCGGCCGATCTCGACTTGGTCGCCACAGGAGGTAGCGATTGTCACGGCATGGCCAAAGGGCAACCGCTCATCGGCCGGGTCAAGCTGCCCTATCCTCAGGTCGAGGCCTTGCGTGCCCGGCGTTCCCGAAGAGTTTCGTAGCGAATACAGACCGACCCCATGGGATTCTTCGACAAACTTAAATCTGCCTTCACCAAGACCGCCACATCGTTGGCTCACGAGATCCAGCGGATTGTTACCCGATCTCCAAAGCTGACGGCACAGAGCGTCGAAGAACTCGAAGCGGCCCTATTGGCGGCTGACCTCGGTCTGCCCATGACCCAGCAAATCTTGGCTGCGGTGCGATTGGCCTTCGAGACTCAGGGAAAGTCTGGTTTGGACTTCGTCGACATCGCCATCGCTGAAGTTGAGCGGAGTTTGGGAGGCATGGATCCGGCACTAACAGCCCGACCGGACGGCGTGACGGTGGTGTCGATGGTGGGAGTGAACGGAACCGGCAAAACGACTACTTGCGCCAAGTTGGCCAAGCGTATGGCTGAGCGCGGAGAGCCAGCGATTCTCGCCGCCTGCGACACCTTTCGCGCTGCCGCTATTGAGCAACTCCAATTGTGGGGAAGCCGATTGGAAATCCCCGTCATCGCCGGTGCCTATCAGGCCGATCCCGCAGCCGTGGCCCACGACGCCGTTGTGGCTGCACAGGCTCGTAATGCCCGTTGGCTCTTCATCGATACGGCCGGCCGGTTGCACACCAAGCACAACTTGATGCAAGAGTTACAAAAAGTGCATCGAGTGGTCGACCGCAAGCTCCCTGGGGCGCCGCATGAAGTGCTACTGGTGCTGGATGGTTCCACTGGCATGAATGCGATGGTCCAGGCCCGAGAATTTCATAAGTTGGTGAAGTTGACGGGCTTGGTCATCACCAAGCTGGATGGCACCAGCAAGGGGGGCGCGGTTGTGGCCATTCAACGGGAGTTGGGCATTCCGGTGAAGTTTATCGGAGTCGGCGAACAGGCCGCCGACCTTCAGGCTTTCAATGCTCGGGAGTTCGCCGAGGCCTTATTTTCGGCCAAGGGCTGAGCTCTTTCTGAGACGGATCCATGACTCCTGACGAGCAATTCATGGTTCAGGCCCTGAGGTTGGCCAAACGGGCTTATGGTCAGACATCGCCCAACCCAATGGTGGGAGCGGTCTTAGTCCAGGATGGCGAGGTCATTGGCCGCGGATGGCATCATCGGGCGGGTGCACCGCATGCGGAGATAGAAGCCTTGGCCGATGCGGCTCGTCGCCAGCGTTCGGTGTCTGGCGCAACGGTCTACGTCACCCTGGAGCCTTGCTGTACTCACGGGCGCACGCCTCCCTGCACTGAGGCGTTGATTAGGGCAGGGGTTAGGCGGGTGGTGGTCGCCGCAGTGGACCCCAACCCTCGCCATGCCGGCCAGGGTTTGGTGCGGCTGCGGGAGGCGGGGATCACGGTCGATTCTGGCGTGCTTGAGGCTGAATCCAACCGGCTCAACGAAGCGTTCAACCACTGGATAGTGCACCGGATTCCCTGGGTGACGGCCAAGTCGGCCATGACTCTGGACGGCAAGATTGCCACCGCTTCGGGCCAATCAAAGTGGATCACCGGTCCGAAATCGCGAGCCCATGCCCAGCGTTTGCGCCTGGGTGTCGACGCCGTCTTGGTCGGCGTTGAGACGGTTCTGGCAGACGATCCTAGTCTGACTGTGCGGACTCAGCCGGGGTTTCGCCGACCGGCGTGGCATCCCGTGAAGCTGCGGATCATTCTCGATACACGGGCTCGAACCCCCCTGGAGTCCCGTCTGGTCTCCGATGATGGAAGGGCCAGCACTCTCATCGTGGTGAGCGAGTTAGCTGATCCGGCGAGGATTGCAGCCTTGCAGGCCCGGGTGACGGTGATACGTGCGCCGGAGCGGGATGGAAGGATCGACCTCGCGTGGCTTATGCCTGAGTTGGGTCGCATGGGAGTCCTGCACCTGCTGGTGGAGGGCGGAGGAACGGTGTTGGCCTCATTTTTTGAAGCCGGCCTCGTGCATCGAATCGCGTTTTTCTATGCGCCGCGGATCCTGGGCGGAGAGGAGTCTCGCCGGTCGGTCGCTGGACAAGGGTTTCGCTCATTGGCAGAAGCTCCGAGCCTCACCGACGTGGAATCACGCCGTTTTGGTGAGGATTTGTTCATCACAGCGCGTGTGGTTCGGCCGACTTCAGGTTGAGTCTGGAGGATTCCGTTGGACGACAGGCGCTTGAGCCGCAGATGGTTGCCTCAGGGCGAGCCATGGGTAGCGATCACCTTGAGGTTTTCTCGGTGGGAAAATCCGCCCGATGATCGCTGGCTTACTGAATCGTTCCGGCTAAGGAGAAAACATGTTCACTGGATTGGTCGAAGAGATGGGAACCGTGCGTCGGATAGAACCGAGGGATGCTTCCGTTCGTCTATGGGTGGATGCCCGGGTGACGGCCAAGGGGGCCCGCTTGGGAGACAGCATTGCCGTGAATGGGTGCTGCCTCACTGTGGTGGCGCGACGAGCAATTCGTGCCGGAGAGAGCAAGGCCGCGGGTGCCGGGACCTGCCTCGCCTTTGATCTCCTACAGGAAACATGGGACCGCACAAACTTGTCGGCAGTAAAACCTGGCTCGGCGGTGAACCTCGAGCGATCTCTGGTCGCCGGAGACCGTCTCGGCGGACACTTTGTCACCGGGCACATCGATGGCACCGGGAAAATCCGCACCTGGGAGCGTCGCGGCCGAGATTACATTCTCGAAATCACAGCGCCCGCGGCCATTGCCCGTTACATGGTCTTTAAGGGATCCGTGGCTGTGGACGGAATCAGTCTCACCGTGGCCGACGTCTTTCGGGGTGGATTCCGCATATGGATCATCCCGCACACCTATGAGGTGACTGCACTGAGCGAGAGGCTGGTGGGCGATGTGGTCAATCTCGAGGCGGACATGCTCGGCAAGTATGTGGAGCGCTTTGTCCGTGCGCGAAAATGAAAAGCATCCTGCGTCCACGGGCGTTGCGACGCGGTGACGTCGTGGGTTTGGTGGCCCCGGCCGGGGCCCTGTGGCGGCCTGAGCGAGTAGAAGGCTGTGTCCGCTACCTCGAGGGGCGGGGGTATCGTGTTGAAGTCGGCACCCATGCTCTGGGGCACGACGGCGCTTTCTCGGGTACTGATGAAGAGCGGTTGTCCGATCTCAATGGAATGCTCCGTGATCCGCGCGTTCGGGCGATCATGGCCCTGCGAGGGGGCTATGGTACTCCGCGCCTGCTTGATCGGATCGACTATTCGGCCGTCCGGCGGGATCCCAAGATCGTGGTCGGCTACAGCGACATCACCGCGTTGCAACTGGCACTGTTTCGCAAGACCGGTTTGGTGAGTTTTTCTGGGCCCCTGGGTGCGGTGGAGTTTGCTAGTACTCCGGATCCGGAGACTGAGGAGAGCTTCTGGCGATTGGTGACCTCGCGGCGTACCCGCGGGCGACTTCCGCTGCCCGAAAATCATCCCCTGCAGACGCGGCAGGTTGGGATCGCTGAAGGCCCCTTATTGGGAGGTTGTCTGTCGTTGGTGGTGGCTTTATTGGGGACACCATTTTCGCCGAACTATTCCGGTGCGATATTGGCCTTGGAGGATGTGCATGAGCAGTTCCACCGGGTGGATCGCATGATGACCCAATTGCGATTGGCCGGTGTGATGGGTCGGGCCAGTGGGCTCTTGCTGGGGCAATTCACGCACACCTCCGCGGCTGATCCGGCTCACCCTTTTCATGATTTGGAGGCGGTGTGGCAATCGGTGTTGAGGGGGATCCCCGGACCCGTTCTAGCCCAGTTTCCGTATGGCCATGTACCGCGGAAGGTCACGCTGCCTTGGGGAATTCCGGTGCGCGTGGATGGTAAGAAGCAGACGGTGTCCCTGCTTGAGGCAGCGGTGTTTTAGCGGTTCGCGGCCTTGGGTGCGATCAAATCGTCGCCATCGGAGCAGGGCAGTGGTGCATGAAAAAAGCGCGACCCTCTTACGAAGGCCGCGCTTTTGAACTGTCCGAGAGGAAACGCTGTTGGACTTAGTAGTCCATTCCGCCGCCGCCGTGGTGAGGATCACCCGCCGGCTTTTCCTTCTTTTCCGGGATCTCGGTGATCACGGCTTCGGTCGTGAGCAACAGGCCCGCGATGGAGGCTGCGTTCTGCAGGGCCGAACGAGTCACCTTCTTGGGGTCGACGACGCCGGCCTTGACTAGGTCTTCGTACTCGCCGGTGGCGACGTTGTAGCCTTCATTGCCCTTGCGGCGCTTGACTTCCTGAACGATCAGGCCGCCTTCGACACCGGCGTTGCGGGCCAACTCGCGAAGAGGGGCCTCGATGGCGCGGCGGACGATGTCCACGCCGATCTGCTCGTCGACAATGCTCAGCTTGAGGGCCTCGATTGCCGGGAGGGTGCGGATGAGAGCCACGCCGCCGCCAGCGACGATGCCTTCTTCGACGGCTGCACGGGTTGCGTGAAGGGCGTCCTCGACGCGAGCCTTCTTTTCCTTCATCTCGGTCTCGGTCGCGGCACCGACGTGGATGACGGCCACGCCGCCAGCCAACTTGGCGAGGCGCTCTTGGAGTTTTTCGCGGTCGTAGTCGCTGGTGGTCTCTTCGATCTGACGGCGGATCTGGTTAACCCGGCCCTGAATCTCGGAGTTTTTACCATGACCTTCGATGATCGTGGTGTTTTCTTTCTCGACCAACACGCTCTTGGCGCGGCCCAGGTCGGCCAGCTCGAGGCTGTCCAGCTTGATGCCGAGGTCTTCGGTGATCAAACGACCACCGGTGAGGATGGCGATGTCTTCCATCATGGCCTTGCGGCGATCACCGAAGCCCGGAGCCTTGACGGCGCAGACGTTGATGGTGCCACGGAGCTTGTTCACCACGAGGGTGGCCAAGGCTTCGCCTTCGACCTCTTCGGAGATGATCAACAGGGGCTTGCCGGTCTTGGCCACCTTCTCGAGGATCGGGAGCAGGTCTTTGAGGGAGCTGATCTTCTTCTCATAGAGGAGGACATAGGCGTCGTCCTGCTTGACTTCGAGGGTCTCAGCGTTGGTGACGAAGTAGGGAGAGAGGTAACCCTTGTCGAACTGCATTCCCTCGACCACGTTGAGTGTGGTCTCGATGGACTTGGCTTCTTCAACGGTGATGGTGCCGTCTTTGCCGACCTTGTCCATGGCTTCAGCGATGATGTCGCCGATGGCGGTGTCCCAGTTGGCGGAGACCGTGGCGACCTGCTTGATCTCCTCCTTGTCCTTCACCTTCTTAGCGATCTTGGCCAGCTGCTCCGTGGCGGCGTCGACAGCCTTCTGGATGCCGCGCTGCAACGAGATCGGGTTGGCACCGGCGGTCACGTGCTTGAGACCTTCGCGGTAGATGGCTTCGGCCAACACCGTGGCGGTGGTGGTACCGTCACCAGCGATGTCGCTGGTCTTGCTGGCGACCTCGCGGACCAGCTGGGCGCCAATGTTCTGGTAGGGGTTCGCGAGTTCGATCTCCTTGGCGACGGTGACGCCGTCCTTGGTGATCGTCGGGGACCCGAACTTTTTGTCGATAACCACGTTACGGCCCTTGGGACCGAGGGTGGCCTTGACCGCTTTGGCCAAGATCTCGACGCCCTTCAGGATTTCCTGACGAGCTGCTTCGTCAAACAGAAGTTGTTTTGCTGCCATGTTCTAGAGTGTGTTGTGAATGTTGTAGTTGAGAGTGGGAATCAGCCAAATAGGGATTAGCTGAGTGGAGATTAGCCAACGATTGCGATCAGGTCGTCGGTGCTGAAGATCTTGTATTCTTTGCCGTCGATCTTGACCTCAGTGCCGCCGTACTTGGAGACCAAAACGCGATCACCGACCTTGACCTCGAAGGCCACCTTCTTGCCGTCGTCACCAGTCTTGCCGGTTCCGAGTGCCTTTACGAGGCCCTCAGAGGGTTTTTCCTTGGCGGAATCAGGGATGATGATTCCTCCCTTTTTGATTTCTTTTTCCTCGCCGATTTCCACGAGGACGCGATCGCCCAGGGGTTTTACGTTCAGTGCCATATGATGGTTACTAGTGTAGTGTTATGTTGTGCGGATGAAGCCCGCCGTTGGGACGGCTGGGCAAAATTGGTTTTGAGGGAATTAGGCCTTCTTCTTCTCATCGACCACCTCAGCGTCGATAATGGGACCTTGATCGCCTGCTTTGGGTTCGCCGCCCGCGGAAGAACCTGAGCCGCTAGGACTGCCGGCCTGTTCGGATCCGGCGGCGCCGGGCTCTTTTTGGTACATGCCTGCGCTGGCGGTCTGGAGTGTTTCGTTGAGCTTGTCGAGGGCCGAGCGGATCGCGGCCGAATCGCTGCCCTTGAGAGCGTCTTTAACTGAAGCCACAGCGGACTCGATGCCCGACTTGGCTTCACCGAGCTTGTCGCTGTTGTCCTTCGCGAATTTCTCGGAGCGGTACACCGTGTTGTCGGCTTCATTACGCAGTTCGACTTCTTCGCGGCGAGCCTTGTCTTCGTCGGCATGGGACTCGGCATCGCGACGCATCTTTTCGACCTCGTCCTTGGAGAGACCGCTGGAGGCAGTGATAACGATGTTCTGACTCTTGCCGGTACCGAGATCCTTGGCACTGACATTCAGGATGCCATTGGCGTCGATGTCGAAAGTGACTTCGATCTGGGGAACGCCGCGAGCAGCCGGCGGAATGTCGGCCAGTTGGAATTTACCCAGAGACTTGTTGTCGCGGGAGAACTGGCGTTCGCCCTGAAGCACGTGAATTTCGACACCCGGTTGGTTGTCGCTAGCCGTCGAGAAGATTTCCGACTTGCGGCTCGGGATGGTGGTGTTGCGGTCGATGAGTTTAGTGGACACGCCGCCCAGAGTCTCGATTCCCAAGGACAACGGGGTGACGTCGAGCAGCAGGACTCCCTTAACTTCGCCTTTGAGCACTCCGCCTTGAATGCCTGCACCGATGGCAACGACCTCGTCGGGGTTGACGCCCTGATGGGGTGGCTTGCTAACCAGTCCACGAGCCGTTTCGACAACCCGGGGCATACGGGTCATGCCTCCAACCAATACCAGTTCGTCGATCTTTTCGGCCGCAATGCCGGCGTCGCGCAAACAGGCTTGGGTCGGGGTGATCGTCCGCTCAAAAAGGGAGTCACACAGTTGCTCCATCTTAGATCGGGACAGCTTCAGAGCGATGTGCTTCGGACCGGAGGCATCGGCCGTGATGAAGGGCAGGTTGATCTCGTATTGCTGGGACGAGGACAATGCGATCTTGGACTTTTCAGCCTCTTCCTTGATGCGTTGGAGTGCATCGGCCTGCTTGCGAAGATCAATTCCTTGGTCTTTTTGGAATTCGGCCAAGATCCAGTCGATGATGGCGTTGTCCCAGTCGTCGCCGCCCAAGTGGGTGTCGCCGTTGGTAGCCTTCACTTCGAAGACACCGTCGCCGATCTCCAAGACGGAGATATCGAACGTGCCGCCGCCCAGGTCGTACACGGCGATCTTTTCGTCTTTCTTTTTGTCGAGACCGTAAGCCAACGAAGCTGCGGTGGGTTCGTTGATGATCCGGAGGACTTCTAAACCCGCAATCTTGCCGGCATCTTTGGTGGCCTGACGCTGAGTGTCGTTGAAGTAGGCAGGCACCGTGATCACAGCTTGGGTGATGGTCTCGCCCAAGCGAACTTCGGCATCGGACTTCAGCTTGGCCAAGATCATTGCGCTGATCTCTGGAGGGCTGAAGGCCTTGGGTTTGCCCTCGACCTCGACTTCAATGTGGGCGTCGCCGTTAGCAGCGCGGACGACCTTATAGGGGACTCGCTTGAGCTCTTCCTGGACCTCGTCGAACTTTCGGCCAATGAATCGTTTGACCGAGTAGACGGTGTTCCGGGGGTTGGTCACGGCTTGCCGCTTGGCCGCTTCACCCACCAGACGCTCTCCGTTCTTGGCGAAGGCGACCACTGAGGGTGTTGTTCGCTTGCCCTCCGAGTTCTCTAGCACCAAAGGCTCCCCGCCTTCCATGACGGCCATGCAGGAGTTGGTAGTGCCGAGATCGATTCCAAGAACTTTTGCCATAGTCGGTTTCCGTTTTACTGCCTCTGTTGTTCCCTGCCTTCTGCAAGGCGGATGCCGATCTCAACGAGCGGCAGAAAGAACAAAAAATTGATTAAAAACTCAAAAAACACCTGTTTTTGGCGATTGTCGAAGCGGTGGTTTCAAATAAATCCGGCCGGAATGGGGAACAGGATGCGACACTGTGTCACTGTGACGCAATTAAACTGTCTCAGTTGTCTCACAATAATGGATGCCTTCGGGTAAAATTTTCGCAGGTGAATCTCTCTAAATTCCCGGTGGGTCATTGGAACCTCCACCGTGAAGACAATTCGTGATGAACCGGTAATAAATAAGGATTTGCTCAAGGCTTCCCCGAGGTTTGAGGGAAGACGGGGCGCTCCGTAGGATCGGCGTTGCTCATGCCGTCTTTTCCGCCCACTAGGTCGCTGAGAAGGTCGCTGAGAGTACGGGCCCTCGCGAATAATAAAGCTTAGATTACAAAGTCAGCATCAGCGGGATCGATGGATCTGAGTTTCTCAGCACGGGCAACCAGATCGGCGAGAGTCGTCTTTTCGAGGAGGTGAGCGATGGAGTCCCGAACCTCCTTCATGATCGAGCGCAAGGCGCAGCGGGCCTCATCGGGGCAGTTGCATTTCTCGTAGTAGTTTTCTGAAACACAGCCAATCGGGGCTAACGCCCCTTCGATGTGTCGGATTACTCCGGCGATGACGATCTTCTCCGGCGGCTTGGCCAGACGGTATCCTCCGGCGACTCCGCGACGGCTTTCGACGAACCCACCCGTCCGGAGGTCGTTAAGAATTTGCTCGAGGAAACGTTTCGGAATGTTTTCCGCTGCCGAGATCATCGAAATCTGGATGACCTTAGGCGAATGGCGCACCCCAAGGTGGGTTAGGGCGCGCAAGGCGTATTCGCCACGAACGGTCAGTTTCATGAGAGGGGGATGGTAGAATCTCGATCCATTCAATCAAGGATTCGCTGGACGACCTCGTCAGCCTGAAGTTCAGCCTGCCAGGAACCGCAGACTGAGCTTCCGTAGCGGGGACCCCAATAGAGTGACAGGTTCAATATTTACAAAGCAGTGCGGCAGGGCGTGTAAATGCGTCGGAGACGGGGTCGGGCTTGATGGGAGTCGTATAGAGTGACAGGTTCAATATTTACAA
>JBDKKQ010000330.1:0-4066 GCA_039796015.1 Verrucomicrobiota bacterium | reverse complement strand
CTACCTCGTAGGCGTCTAAGGCTGTCTTGATCGAGGCGATATCCGCTCGGGCCGCCGACTGCCGGGCCTGTTCACTGCGACCCATCATCTTCGGGACCACGAGGGCGGCCAAGATGCCGATAATGGTGATGACCAACAGCATCTCAACGATGGTGAAACCACGGTGGCGATGACGTGTTTTGCCGGCGAAGGCTCCTGCCTGGGGACGAAGGGAGAGGTTCAGGTTCATGAGGTCAGAAGGAATTACTTGATGTAGTCTTGCAGGGAAAAAACCGGAAGCAGCATACCGATGAAGATGAAGCCGATAAAACCGGCGATCAGGAAGAGCATCAGCGGCTCGGCCAAGGCCACCGCAGTTTTAAGACGTCGGTCTAATTCACTCTCCGTGACGTTGGCGATGCGGATGAGTTCGACATCCAGCCGCCCGCTCTCTTCCGCCACCGAGATCATCTCCATCACAGACCCGCTGAAGAGGGTGGGACATTCCGCCAGACTTTGGCCGAGACGTCCACCCTGCTGCACCTGGTCGATCGAACGAGCCACGGCATCAACCAGGATCTGGTTGCCAATCGAACGACGGGCCACATTCAAAGCCTGAACTAATTGGACATCCGCTCCGATCAAGGTCCCGAGCATTCGGCAAAAACGCGCCATAGCAAATCGGGCACTGAGCGGACCCACGACCGGCGCCTTCAAAGTCAGCCCTTCCCAAACGCGCCGGCCGGCCGGCGAAATGATCCAGGTCCTCAAAAAGAAACCACCGAGGACCAGCCCGACCAACACCAACAGACCGTAAGAACGTAGGATGTCGCTGGTGGCGATAATGATCTGAGTGATCAGGGGCAAGCCGCCCTTCACGCTGGTGAAAACTTTCTGGAATTTAGGAATGAAAAAGACCAGCAGAACGCTCAACACCACCACGGCCATCAGCAGCAGGACCGCTGGGTAGATCATTGCCGTGAGCACCTTGGAACGGAGCTCCTTTTCCCGGGACTGGAAGTCAGCGATTTGCGCCAAGACGACATCGAGAAATCCGCCCGCCTCGCCCGCCTCGACCATCGCTGTGTAAACCTTCGGGAAGGTTTCCGGGGATCGGGCCATGGCGTTGGCCAGGGACATGCCATCCACTACCAGTCCGTGGATTTCTCGCCACTTCGCCGAGGCGACCGGCGACGAAGCCTCCTTACCGAGGATGGTCAGCGCCCGGCTCAACGGCACTCCGGCTGCGAGAAGGCTGGAGAGCAGCCGGGTGAAATTCTCTAATTCCTCCGAGCTCACCTTAGAACCACCAAAAGACAACCCGCCCAGACCCTGGGTTCCGGCGGCCGAATCCTTGGCTGGTTTGACGGTGGGTTTTCCGCTGCCACGGGCTTCGGTCACACTCACGGGACGCAGGCCTCGAGTCTCGATGACTCGCAAGGCTTCAGAACGGGTGGCCGCTTCAGCGATGCCATCGGCCATCCGCCCATCGGCTTGCAGTGCTCGGTAGGTGAAGGTTGGCATGAGTCAGGTTCGTGAACCCGATGCCCCGGGGACCTGGGCTCGGTCGGTGGCTTCGCCTGAATCGGCGGGAGCCTGAGATCGCGGAGTTTCCTTGTCGGTCGTGACACTCAAGACCTCTTCTACGGTCGTGATGCCTTGAGCTACCAACCGCCAGCCGTCCTCGGCCAATGTCCGCATGCCGGAAGTTCGGGCGGCCGAACGAATCTGATCGGTCGAACCATTTTCAAGAATCAGCCGACGAATATTCTCATCGGTGTCCATCCATTCAAAAATGGCGTGTCGTCCGAAGAATCCAGTTTGCCGGCACTCTCGGCATCCAACGGCCTTAAAGAGTTCGACCGCTGGAGCTATACCCATGCGGGATCGGAAGGATTTCGCGTGAGCCGAGGTGTCGGGAACCTTGCAATGAGGACACAAGACTCGAACCAACCGCTGGGCCAGAACGGCTTCGAGAGACGACGCCACGAGGTACGGCTCGACTCCCATATCTACCAGGCGGGTCAGAGCGCC
Source organism: Verrucomicrobiota bacterium (assembly GCA_039796015.1). Taxonomy (GTDB): domain Bacteria; phylum Verrucomicrobiota; class Verrucomicrobiia; order Limisphaerales; family UBA9464; genus SXXZ01. The sequence continues at coordinate 2,053 of JBDKKQ010000330.1, read as the reverse complement.
GGGTGCATCGTTGGTGTGCAGGGTAGAGAAAACCAAATGGCCGGTCAGTGAGGCCTGCACTGCGATCTGCGCTGTCTCTCGATCTCGAATTTCACCAATCAGCACAACATCCGGATCGTGGCGGAGGATCGACCTCAACCCACGAGCAAAGGTCAGTCCGGCCTTCTCTGAAACCTGAATCTGGTTCACGCCCCGGAGCTGATACTCAACGGGGTCCTCGATCGTGATGATCTTGCGGACCTCGTCGTTGATCTCGTTGAGGGCCGTGTAAAGAGTCGAGGTCTTGCCGCTGCCGGTCGGGCCTGTCACCAGCACTATGCCGTGCGGCAAATTCAGCACCTTCTGAAAACGCTCCAACTCGCGGTCTCCAAGACCGATATGGGCCAGGCCCCTCAGGGTCGAGTTCTGCCGCAACAGACGCATGACTACCGCCTCGCCATGAAGCATGGGAATGACCGAGACACGAATGTCCACCTCGGTGTCCTCGATCCGAACCTTAATGCGGCCGTCCTGCGGCAGGCGCTTCTCGGCGATGTTCAGATGGCTCAGAATCTTGACGCGCGAAACGATCGCCGGTTGAAACTGTTTGAGCTGGGCCGGGAGCGGAATTTCCTGCAACTCACCGTCGATGCGGTACCGGATGCGGAATTCGTGCTCGAAGGGTTCTAGATGGATGTCGGAGGCGCGCAGCTCAATCGCATCCTTGAGGACCTGGTTGACGAAGCGAATGATCGACGCTTCATCCTCGGCTCCGGCGTCGAGGTTGGAGTCCTCGGTGTTTTCATCGACGACCTGGACCGATTTTTCCTCATCGAGTGCGCCGATGGTGTCGGCTCCGACTCCGAGGTTTTTCTTCATCTCCCGCAGGAGCGCCTCGCGCGGCGACAGAACCAATTTGAGACGGAGGCCGGTCAGTGAACGAAGTGTGTCAAGTCCCCGCGTCGCAAAAAGCCGGCAACTGGCAATTTCGATGGAACCGTTGTCGCGGCGCAGCGGCAGCAATTCTTCCTTCAGTAGAATGCGGGCCGGGAAAAGCGCCAGCACCTCACGATCGGCCTCAACCGAATCCAGGGGGAGAAACCCCACCCCATATTCGTGGCTCAGCCATTCTAGAACATCCCGCTCGGTGGCTTGCTCACCCCCTTCGGTTGAAGCTCCCTTGAGCGACCGGGCCTGGACAAACGCCAACGCATCAGCGGCAGAAAGTTGCCGCTCGGCGATCATCCGATCGAGAAGCGTTTGGGTGGGTGTCGAGGCTTCGGCCATGGTGCGTGTGAATGACGGAGCAATTGTCGGAATGGAATCCTACGATAACGAGACCGGGAGGTGGCACCCGAGGAAACGTGGAGAAGCCTGGTTCCCCATTTTTCGTCAAGCGCCCCTCCCGGGGTCGTCGCAGGATTTGTCGTTTACTTCAGCAGGCCGAGCAATACCGCACGGGCCTCTTGCTTGACGGAGAGAAGTTGGCGGAGTTCATCTTGAGCCTTCTCGAGTTGCACTTCCTTCACCTTCGCCGCTGCGCGGTAAGCCGTCAGCTTGACCTTAATATCATCGGCAGAGGCCCCGGAATCTAAGGCCGACTGCAAGACTTCTGCATCGGGGTTAGCCTGACCGAAACCGCCGCGTCCCTGACGACCACCTTGACCACCCTGACCACCCTGGCCTCCGGGGGCCCCTTGACCGCCGGGGCCTCCGGGGCCTCCGGGACCTCCACCGGGACCGCCAAAGCCTCGACCCATGCCGGATCGGGAGTCGTTGATTTTCTTAATGCGAGACTCGATGACGCTCCACTCTGCATCATCTTTCACGGCTAATTGCTCGCGAACGCGCTCCATCATGCGTTGACGCATTTGCTCGGGATCCCAATTGCCTCGACCCTGGCGACCACCGGGAGCGCCCGGTGCGCCCGGTGCGCCTGGTTGGGCTGCCGGAGCCTCGTTCTGGGCCAAGAGCGACCCGGTGGCTGTGGAAAGAATCAGGCCACAAATGGCCAACAGGGAGGCGAGAGACAAACGTTTCATGGCTATCGTTGTTAATTGCGGAGTCAAGAAAA
>JBDKKQ010000329.1:0-12886 GCA_039796015.1 Verrucomicrobiota bacterium | reverse complement strand
CGGGTTGGTGCTTCACCACTAAGTTCGCCATCCGGGACGACCTCGGGCAAATCATCGGGCTGGTGGGCATCTCCCGGGACCTTCAGGTGCCTGCCGGGGCCGGCCGGATTCCGGCCGGACTTGCCTCAGCACTCGATCATCTCGAGGCCCACTACGACGAGGAGTTGAGCCCGACCTCGCTCGCGGAGCGATCGGGCATCCCGCCGGTCCGCTTTGCCCGCCTCATCAAAAGGCTCTTCAGAACTACCCCGAGCCAGTTAATTTCTCACACCCGACTGGCGGCGGCCTCCCGATGGCTGGAGGAGAGTCAAAAGCCCGTGGCTGAAATCGCCCATGCCTGTGGGTTTTATGACCACAGTGCCTTCACTCGCGCATTCCGGGCGGCCACGGGCCTGACACCCACTCAATTCCGCCTAAGCCGTCGGGCCGATGCTTGAACTTTCCGAGGCGTCGCACCACCGAGCCTCAACGGCGTTCGTTGTAATCGCTTGAGGCATAGCGCGACCGGAGTTTTTCGATTCGTCGCGTCAGTGTGTCGGAAGGAGCGGGCCAGTGATGCCATCGAACTCCCCAATCTTCCTCAGCGCTTCGAAGCATCGCCTCTTCCCAGCGGGTTCGTAAGACATCGGGTGGAGTTGGTTGGATGCTGCCCTGGATGAGCAGTCCCTGTTTATTTCTGCGCTGGGCGGCCCCGGCGATCTTGCGGCCCTGGAACAGCAGGTCTTCCCGCTCCGCACCGAGGAAGCACTGTCCGGGGCCGGCCGGATCACAACACGGTGCTAACTCGGTCTTGAGGCCACAGTGGGCAAAGGCCCGTTGGAGCCAGGAATGCGCGCGACGGTAGCTTTCGACCGCTGAGAGCGAATACCAGGGGTGCTGTGGGGGGACGACGATCGCATAAGTCCAGTCTGCCTCGTGGGAAACCAGTCCGCCTCCGGTGGGGCGTCGGATGAGCGGTCGCAGTGGGGTCCAAGCGGCGATGTTTGCATGCCGTTGGAAGTAGCCGAAGGTGGCTGATGGGGATGTCCAGGCATAGCTGCGGAGCACCGGACGACGGAGTTCCGCTGCGGCTTCCAGCAGTGCTTCGTCCCAGGCCATGTTGGCGGGAGCGTCTCCCGTTGAGGAATCCAGCCAGTACCATTCATCGCCCATTTCGATGGCAAAGGTGCGCTGTAGAGACCGAGATCGCAAAGGCGCATTGCTTCGGGGTGGGTTCTCTGGCAACCAAGCGGTCCTGACTATGAATCGCCGCTCGATTTCTGTGCTGCTGGCCGTTGCGCTGCTGGCGCTCCTTTCCGGATGCAAGGAGCAAGCACCCGAATTGGCTACCCAATGGCATTTCGTTGGAGCCGATGGGTTGCGCACCCAGACCGGAGCCCTGGCATTGCGGGCTTTCTTCTCTCACAGCAATGCTCCGGCGTTGACCGATCGGCTGCGTTCAAAGGCCACTCGTGCGGCGCTAGAATGGCTCTCGGAAACCACCACCACCGACGCCGTGGTGACGCAAGCGCAACCCCTGATGGCCGACTTGTTGGCCCATGAGTCCGCCGGTGAGGTGTGGCGTCAAGGTGATGGATCTAAGGAAGTTTTCTTGGCTGTTCGGATCACCGCCGAGCGGGCCCCCATTTGGAATGACCGTTATCCGGCCTTGGTGAAACCCCTGGGCTCTAAGGCGTCCGGGGCTTGGGTCAGCGCCGAGAAGGGTTGGCTCTTTGCCGTGAGTCCGTCGGATTCGCCAAGGGCCAAGAGTTTCCGGTCCCGCGTGCTCTCGGCCTCCAATCCTCCGGCCCGGTTGTTGGAGTTTCAGAAGGCACCGGGTGCATGGCCAGGAATTCAGGCCACCGCGGTAGCCACCAATGGGGCCGTCGCGTGGTCCGGAACTTTGAGCAAGCCGGGTCTGGCTGAATTATCTCTGCGTGATTGGCAGTACCCGACCAATTTGATTTATGATCCGTTAGTCTCGCTGACTGCTATCCGCGGTGTCACCCCCCAGGTGTTGAGCCTGCTCGGTCTGGAGGGCTACCTTCAGGGTCAGGAAATCGGCCAGATGTACCTCTGGGCCCAAGCCGAGTCGCCCTTCCAGAGTTATGCCGTGGTCCATGTGAAGGACTCGGCTTCGGTGCTAAAGGCGGCTAATGCGGAATTGAGCCGCCGTTATTCGACCAATGCTGAACCGGGCAAGCTGGATGGCCTGGTGATGTACGATGCCGAGAAGCAAATCCTCGCACTCAGCAGTGCCCCGTTTGTCGTACCGATGCTCAGCGGAACGGAGAATCAGAAGCCTGGCTTTCTGGGTTTTAGCATGGTTCCGCGGCAGCGTTCGGTTCAACCCGTGCCTAAGGAATTGCTCCAACAGCTCCAGCAACCGGGTTTGGTGGCGTATGACTGGGAGATTACTTCCGAGAACTTCGTCCACTGGTGGATCAACCTTCAGAACCGTGATCTTTCGTTAGGCCTTAATCCGGCTCCTGGGGATGGTCTGGCTAACCTCTGGCTGACCGACACCCTGGCCAAAGTGGACAACACCGTAACCCAGGTCCGGCAGTCGGGCCCCGGGGTGTTCACTTGGAGTCGCAAGGCTCCGGCGGGTTTGAGCGCCATGGAGTGGGTTGTCTTGGGGCGATGGCTGGATCCGGCCACGCCACGCAAGCCCAAGGCTGCCCGTCTGGCTCCTCCGCCCCCGATGGGGCTCCCCCAGACACCGTCCGCGAAGACTCCTCCTGCTCCCAAGCCTGTTGCTAAACCCTGACCCCACATGCTGAAACTCGGCGTCAATATCGATCACGTCGCCACCCTCCGTCAGGCCCGGTACCGCGGCATGGAACGGGGAGAGCCCGATCCCATCGCCGCAGCGCTTTTGTGCGAGCAAGCCGGTGCCCATGGGATTACAGCCCATCTGCGGGAGGATCGCCGACACATCATCGACCGAGACATCGTCGCTTTGAGGAAGGCCATCCGCACCCGCCTCAATTTCGAAATGGCCAATGCTCCGGAGATCGTGGAGATCGCTCTGGCGGTCCGGCCCGACATCGTTTGTCTGGTGCCGGAGAAGCGGGAAGAGATCTCCACGGAAGGTGGGCTGGATGTTCTGGGGCATGAAGCCGCACTGAGGGAGACCATCCGTCGGATGAAAGAATCCGGCATCGAGGTCAGTCTTTTCGTGGATCCGGATCTGGCCCAAATCGAGGCATCCGCCCGTGTGGGTGCGCAATTCATCGAATTGCATACTGGAGCCTACGCCGAGGTGTTTCATCAAAAAGCCGAGCGGAACCGGGAGTTGGAGCGCTTGGTTGCCGCTGCCGAGCAGGGCTATCAAGTGGGTCTGCGGATTAATGCCGGGCACGGACTCAATCGGGAAAACCTACCGCTCTTGCATGTGGTTCCGCATCTTGAGGAGTTGAACATCGGCCATTCCATCATCAGTCGGGCCCTTTTTGTCGGCCTAGAGAAGGCTGTGCAGGAAATTCTTCAGGTCATGGAGGGCTACGGGGGCAAGCCTCAAACTCTTTCGGCACCATGATTCTGGGTGTGGGAATCGATTTGGTGGAGGTCGGGCGCATTCGGGATTCGCTCGAACGCCTGGGCGAGCGGTTTGCCCGTCGAATCCTGTGTCCGGCCGAATACGATTATTGCTTCAGTCACACCGATCCTTCCACTCATGTCGCGGCTCGGTTCGCCGCCAAGGAGGCCGTGAGCAAAGCCTTCGGGACAGGCATCGGAACGGAGCTCGGGTGGTTGGACATCGAGGTGATCCGTTTGGAAAGCGGCAGCACCCAAGTCCGACTGCAGGGAGCGGGGACTCAGTTGATGGAACGCCGATTTGCGAAAACCATTCACCTCAACCTGACGCACACCGCGCAATACGCTTCGGCTGTGGCCATTCTTGAGGGTTGATTTGCAGGATGACCGGAGTTGCCCCAAGTGTTTTCGGTCGTTTCGCTAACGTGCTCTCAGGGGCTTGAACTCAGGCTTTTGATGGGTTCAAAACCACAGGCTCCGCCGAAATCAGCCGGGGCTGGTCTGGCGGAGCCTTAGGAAGTTCTGGGGAATGATAGGAGTCGAACGTTCGGCTCCAGATGAATCCAGGGTCAGCTCACACCATCGGCGAACTCGACGGGGTTTCGAACCGCCTCGAATGCTTCTATTTTCTTACGAAGCTTGGCCAAGGCGATATTTTGCACCTGACGAATGCGTTCCCGGGTGACGCCGAACTTCTGGCCAATTTCGTCGAGAGTTTTCTCCTTACCCCCATCGAGAGCAAACCGTTCGCGCAAAATGGTCATCTCGCGAGAGTCTAGGATATGAAGGGTATTCTGAAGCAGGAGATGGGTAGTGCGGCTTTCGAGGCTCTCGTAGGGGGTCTGGCAGGAATCATCCGCCACTACATCACTCAGTTTGCTGGAATCTTCGTCACCCAAGGATTCGTCGAGCGAACTGGTCCGCAAGGAGGCTCGCCGCCAGAGACGAACTTTGCGTAGCGGAGCATCCATCTCGTCAGCAAGTTCCTCATCGGTTGCCTCACGGCCGAAGAGTTCCTGCAGTTCCATGGCTGCACGGCGCATTTTGGAAATCTTGTCCACCAAGTGCACGGGCAGTCGGATGGTCTTGGACTGGTTGGCCAAGGCTCTCTTGATGGACTGTTTGATCCACCAGGAGCTGTAGGTGGACAGCTTGCCACCCTTGGAGGGATCGAAGCGCTCCACGCCTTTCATAAGGCCGATATTCCCTTCGTTGATCAGGTCCAAAAGGGGCAGGCCTAAGCCGTCATAGTCCTTGGCGATTTTCACTACCAGCCGGAGGTTGGCTCGGATCATGTGCTCGCGGGCGACGGAATCACCCTTCTTGATCCGAGCAGCGAGGGCGTTTTCTTCGGCCACCGTGAGCAGCGGCACTTCGACGGCCTCACGCATGTACAAGTTGAGGGCGCTCTTCGATTCGTAGATTTCGCGAACGGGCTCAGGAGGACTCTGCAACACCGGGATGCCATCGATCATTTGGAGTCCGGGTCTCTCAGATAAGGCGACCATGATCGCCCTAGCTTTTCTCGGGCGGGAAGGGGATTTCGCTGCTCGGGTGGCCGAAGCAGAAAGCACCTTCAGCGGCTTAATCTGAGTTTTAGACCTCAGGGTTTTGAGCTTCACCGTTTTTTTGGACCTCACCGACGAAGGTTTTGAGATCGAAGAGAGTGTGACAGTGGGCGACAGACGTTTCCCAGTGACGGAGGCCTTAGATGGAACTGCAGCCTTCTTCAGATTTTTTTTGGACGGCTTCATCGAGGGAGGAATGGGATTAGTGATTGTTTCAGAAAATTTGATGGACTCACCAACCGGCGAAAAGAATCTGAGAGATAGAGCGGAAGATGTCAATAGTTTGGTGCACATTTGTCTAAGTAAGAGTTAACAAAGATTGCCTCGTCAGGAGGCTTTGGTGAGCTTTTGTTCCGATTTGACGCTCTTCAAAACAAAGTTTTCGGCTTTCAGCCTCATGTCCTTGATTGTGTGGAATTATGAGCTAACCGTCTGCGCCGATGAGTGAGGTCTTGGTAAAGCATTCGATCAAAACCGTTGCGCGGCAAACGGGGTTGAGCCCCCATGTTATTCGTGCGTGGGAAAAGCGGTATCAGACGGTCCAACCAACCCGTTCGGAGGGAAAACAGCGCCTGTATTCCGCCGCGGACATTGGTCGCCTAACCTTGCTGCGCCAAGCCACTGAAGCCGGATTTTCTATCGGAACCATCGCCTCCATTCCCCTCGAATCTCTGCGATCTTTGCTGTCGAATTCAGAACGAGGAGCTTCGTCGGTCGGTCGTTCTCGAGGGGTGCCTCCGGAGGCCTCGGAGGGAGCCTCAATAGACACTGGCGAAGTGGAAGAAGCGGGCTCTCCGAGGGGATCAAACATCAGCCGCTTTCCATTAGCCGTGGCTGGGCCTTCCATCGAGGGGTCGTTTGGATTTTTGGAGGGAGCCTTCGAGGCTGTCCTGCGCATGGATGCGGTGGCTCTCGAAGGCTTGTTGGAGCGAGCCTCGGTGGCGATGGGGCAGATTCGTTTACTAAGCGAGTTGATCGTCCCCTTGGTCGAGCGGATCGGTGAGGGATGGTTGACGGGGCAGGTCAAGGTGGCTCACGAACATGTGGCTACGGCGGTCCTGAGAACCTTTCTGGGCAACATCGCCCGCCCGATTGCTGTGCACCCGCGGGCGCCCGTTCTGGTGGTGGCGACTCCCTCGGGTCAGCTCCACGAACTGGGGGCCATCATCGTTGCTGCCGCGTCGACCGGCATGGGGTGGCGGGTGGTTTATGGTGGCGCCTGCCTGCCCGCCGAGGAAATTGTCAGTGTAGCCATTCACCAGGGTGCGAGGGCCGTCGGCTTAAGTATCGTGCACCCGACGGATGATCCGATCCTCCCTCAGGAACTGAAGCTCCTGCGACGACTGCTCCCCGGAGCCACGCGCATTCTTGTTGGAGGGCGGGCTAGCTGCGCCTACCAGTCCGATATAGACGCGATCGGTGCGATCCGAATAGGCAACCTTGAAGACCTTAGGTTGCAGCTCAATGAGTTGCGGGGTGAAAACTCCGCAGGTTCTGTCGGTCGTGGCTGAAGCGGGGCTGGAATAAAGTGTGCCCTGTGAGCAGTGCGGTGCAGCGGTGAGGTGCTGTGTCAGTGACGGTGTAAAAACCGATGAAACCTGCCGGTTTGAAAATCACTGAGCTAAGAAACTCAATGGATCACCGATCGAGCCTGAGCTTGTCGGTGGCCCCAAACGAATTTTGATCAACTCTGGTGGGCCCTGGACGCGTTCGGCCTCCTCTGGAAGAAGAAAGAAACGCGGGCGCTCATTCTGGAAAGAAAGCGGATCCGAGGATCCGACAAAACCGCGAATTTCAAATCGGCCACTTTCCGTGGATTCTGGAACGTTGCTGAGGGTACTGAAGGCTGCGTTAGAAAGGTCGGGCTCAGGCGAACCTGCTGACCCGCGAATCCCCTGAAATTTAACTGACCCTCGATCCCCCGTTGGAACCTGAAGTTCTTGAAGTCCTGATTTCTGGAATCCCTTGGGTTTATCTGACCTCTGGCTGCTAGTTGCCAGGCTTCTCCGGAAACGAGGTCCCGGGAGGAGGCCCCCCGGAGACCTGATTTGCCGCCAGAGCGTTCAGCGCGAACCCGGCCCCATCGAAAGCAGGAACATGATGTTGTTCGGCGTCTTTTTGAGTTTTCCGAGCAGCAGATCCATGGACTCCACCGGCGGAACTCCCACCAAAGCACGACGAAGGACCGAGATCCGCTGGTACTCGTCGGGATGGTAGAGCAGCTCCTCTTTACGAGTGCCGGATTTCTCGATGTTGATCGAGGGGAAGACGCGGCGGTCCACCAGAGATCGATCGAGATGGATCTCCATATTTCCGGTGCCCTTGAACTCCTCGAAGATGACTTCGTCCATTCGGCTTCCTGTGTCCACCAGGGCGGTGGCCATAATGGTCAGGGAACCACCTTCCTCAATGTTTCGGGCCGCACCGAAGAATCGCTTGGGCTTGTGGAGCGCATTGGCGTCCACGCCGCCCGAGAGGATCTTGCCTGAGTGCGGTTGTACGGTGTTGTAGGCGCGGGCCAATCGGGTGATGGAGTCCAAGAGGATCACGACGTCCTTCTTGTGTTCGACCATTCGTCGGGCCTTTTCGATGACCATTTCGGCCACCTGAACATGCCGCTCGGGCGGTTCGTCGAACGTGGAACTCACGACCTCGGCACCGCGGCAGGAACGCTCCATGTCGGTGACTTCTTCCGGGCGCTCATCGATCAGCAGAATGATGAGGTGGCTGTCCTGATTGTTCTTCAGGATGGCGTTGGCCAGCTTTTGCATGAGCACCGTTTTGCCGGTGCGGGGCGGGGCGACGATGAGTCCGCGGGTGCCCTTGCCGACCGGGCAGACGATATCTACCACGCGAGTGCTGTACTCATCCTGCGCGGTCTCGAGGAGAAAACGTCGGTTTGGGAACAGCGGGGTGAGGTTATCGAAATGGGTTTTTTCCTTGGCCTTGTCGGGATCGATTCCGGCCACGCGCTCTACCTTGAGCAGGGCGTAGAACTTCTCTTTATCCTTCGGTGGGCGTACCTGTCCCTCGACATCGTCGCCAGTGGCGAGATCAAAACGCCGGATTTGCGAGGGGGAGACATAAATGTCTTCCGGGCAGGGCAGGTAGTTGAAGGCTGGGGAACGCAGGAAACCAAAGCCCTCGGGCATGACCTCCAAGACCCCGCGGGTGTTGATGATGCCGCCGGCAGCCAAGTTGCGTTGGACAATCTGGAAGATGATCTCCTGCCGCTTGAGCGTGCCGTAATTTTCGATGCCGAAGTGCTTGGCCACATCGGCCAGAGAACCGATGGGCATCGGTTGCAATTCGTGCAGGTTGAGGTTCTTGGGTTCGACAACCACCTTAGGTTTCTCCGGAGCGTCAGGCGCGGGAGTGTCGTCGTTGGGCGCCGCCATCCGAGCTCGAGGCGGTAGCGGAGAGGCCTTTGCCACCAAGGGTTCATCATCGGCCTCTCGGGAACCGGCCGGTTCTGGAGCCGGAGGCCGAACAGTGAGTGATGTGTCTTCGGCGATCGAATCTGCCTTAGAGGCCTTGGGAGCCTTAGGGGCTTTTGGGGCGTCTGTGGAAGCCGGTTTTTGTTCGAGCAGTTCTGGTTGGGCTTCAGCTTTCTTGCGGGGCGTCCGGGCCTTTTTGGGCTCGGACGGGTCTTTAGGTGCGCGGGGCATTTGAAAATGGGTCTGGATCGGATGGGCTTACCTCGGTAGCGCCTTTGAAGACGCCAACGCAGTTCCGAACGGGGATTTTACCGGGGGGAAAAAACTGGCAACATCGAGGACTGTGTTGCCGCCTGCGGAAGCGCAAGATCCTTCTGAACCGAAGGCGCCGCAAGTTATTTAGGGTGACAAAATCTTTTCCGTGGTTTTTTTGAAAGACCGGAACCACTCAGCACTGGCCATCCGACCATCCTCAGGAGCTTCCATACCTTGTGGTCGTGGGTGAGGCTTCGTACCGTGGCCGCACGGTGAATCGCATTCTCGTCCTGTCTCTTTCCGGCATTGGCGACACGCTCATGGCGACCCCAATGCTGCACGAATTGTGTCTCCAGTACCCGTCAGCAACCCTAGATGTGCTGGTTTTGTGGGCCGGGGCCGCTCAAGTGCTTCGGGGCAATCCCCATGTCCGGGAGGTGATCCAACATGATTTTCTGAAGGCGAGCCAAGCCTCATCGGCAGCCCGTTGCTTGGAATTGCGAGGTCGCCGCTATGACCTCTCCATCAACACCCATACTCAGGGGCGTCGTGGATATCGGCTGATTGCCCGCTTAATTGGCGCCCGTGTGAGACTGAGTCACGAATATGAAAATCAGTCATGGATGGATCGGTTGTTGGTGACCCAGTCGCTGCCTCAGGACTATTCGCTGCATGTGATGGAGAACAACGCCCGACTGTTGGGATTGTTGGGTTTATCCCCTCAGTTACCGAGCCCTGAGTACGAAGTCTTCCTGTCCGAAGAGGAGCGGCAATGGGCGATGGGCTGGTTGGAGAAGCGAAAGCTTTTGGGGCGTCCGTGGCTGGGCATTCACACCGGATCGGGCGGCACAAAGAACCTCGCGCTGCGTCGATGGCCTGTGGGTCACTATGCTCAACTGCTTCAGGAATGGCGACGGCGGAGCCCATCCATTCCCGTGGTCCTCTTCGGCGCCCAGGAGGAGCGGGCCTTGCACGCTCAGTTGCGTCAAGCGGGCGCTGAATTCGTGGAGGCCGAGTGTCCCGGCTTGCGGGAAGCGATGGCTTTGGTGGGCCATGCCCAGGGGTTCCTAAGTGTGGACACTGTGTTCATGCACATCGCCGCCGCGATGGGGGTGCCCCGGCAGTGGGTCATCGAGACACCGACCCTGAACCGGCCGGTGCATCCGAGAAGGGTCGATTGGACATTAATTCCCAATCCCTCCATCGCAGGACGCCACCTCGACTTTTATCGCTACGACGGTCGACCGATCGCCGGCACCGCCGACGAATTGCTGGGCATCATGTCCTCGGTTTCGGTGGAGTCGGTCTTGAGTTTTCTGGAATCCTGGGCCGCAGGCATTCGGACCGATGGGTGAGCAGGTGAGTCACTGCTCTACAACCGGACTCGCCTCGGCTAGTTCCACAAAATTGGCCAACAAACGGAGTCCATTTTCCTGGCTCTTTTCCGGATGGAACTGGGTGGCGAACGTGTTTCCGCGCCAAACGGACGAAGCAAAGGTTGCCCCATAGGTGGTTTCAGTGGCCACGAGAATTGGGTTGGCGGGGCGGGGGTAGAAACTGTGAACGAAGTAGAACCAACTACCCTCGGGGATTCCGCGGTAGAGCGGGCAATCCGGTTGGCGGAGGTGGATTTGGTTCCAGCCGATTTGTGGGATCTTCAAGTGAGGCATCTCCTGGGTGGGTTCGAATCGAACCACTGGCCCTTGAAAGATTCCGAGTCCTGAGGCGCGCGAATTAAATTCTTCGCTTCGCTCGAAGAGAGCCTGATAGCCGACACAAATTCCCAGAAAGGGTCGGTCGGCTGCGATCCATGCGCGCACCGCACCAAGAAGCCCCTGCCGCTCCATGGCCTGAATGCAGTCGTCAAAGGCACCCACACCGGGCAGGACGATACCTTGAGCGCCGGCCAAGGCCTCCGGAGTGCGCGTCCGCACCACCTCCGCACCCGCCTTGCGGAGAGCTTTTTCTACGCTGCGGATGTTCCCGGAATCGTAATCGAGGAGCGCGATCACCGGCCACGACACTATGCCTCGAGTCCCGTTTGGTCCATGCCGGAGCCGGGAATTGCGTCGAGAGAGGCGAGTTCGCGTTCGGTCTTCAGGCGGAGTTGCCCGCAGGCCGCATCGATGTCATGCCCTTTTTCCACCCGGAGAGTACAGGTGACTCCAGAGCGCGTAAGGGCCTCAGCGAATCGCTGACAGCGGGACTCTTCGGGGCGTTTCCAGGGCAAACCTTCGACCGTGTTGTAAGGGATCAGGTTCACCTTGGCGTGCAGACGTAGAGCAAGATCGGCCAACGGTTTGACCTCTGCGAGAGCCTCATTGACCCCAGCGATCAGAATGTACTCCAAGGTGATCATCTTTCCCTTCTTTTCCAGATAGTGACTACAAGCCTGAGTCAGTTCGGCCAGCGGATACTTCCGGTTGATCGGCATGATTTGGTTCCGGACCACGTCGGTGGCTCCATGAAGAGAAATTGCCAGACGGAACTGCTCGGGTTCATCGGCCAATTGGCGAATTTTTGGAGCCAAACCACTGGTGGAGATAGTGATTTTCCTGGCACCGATCCCGCCGCCCCACGGAGCGTTTAGCGAACGCAGAGCCACCATTAGATTGTCATAATTGGCCATAGGTTCCCCCATGCCCATGATCACCAGATTATTGACGAGTCGTTGGCTGGTGGCTTTGTCGGAGACCGACTCCTCTGGGGTATGGGGTTGTTGGGCGTGCCAGCATTCTACTCCGATGATTTGCCCGATGATTTCCCAAGGGGTGAGGTTTCGCTTCCATCCATCCAGACCGCTGGCGCAGAAGCGGCAACCGTAGGCGCAGCCGACTTGTGTTGATACGCAGAGTGTGTGGCGGTCAGCACCCTCGCCGTACAGGGCGGGGTTGGCGGGTATAAGAACACTTTCGATCAGAGCCCCGTCCTTCAGTCGCCACAGGAATTTCTGAGTGCTATCTTGCGAGCCCTGTTTACGCACCAGACCCAGAGATCCCAGGCTCCAAGTTGAGGCCAGCTGAGATCGTAGTAATTTAGAGAGGTTGGTCATGGAATCCCAACTCCCGGCCCGCCTCACGTATAGCCAATTTAGGAGTTGGTCCAGTCGGTACGACGGTTCATTCCATGCTGCGAACTGAGCGGCCAGCGTTGTCCGAGTTTCGTTCCGGATATCTGGTAAACAGAGGGGCTGGGGTATTGGAGATTCCTGATTTGGGGGATTCATGACGATACGGACACGATACGGATGAAGAACACCGGACCTCCGAAGCTCTCAGTCGTTTAAGAAGTAACTTAGATTCTCTAATTCGATGGCTAGATTCACATGATTCACCACTACATGGTCTGGAACCACGGGCACGATCGGGGCGAAATTGAGAATCCCTAGCACACCGGCCTCCACCAGACGATTGGTCACCTCCTGAGCTGCAGCCGCAGGTACAGATAAGATTGCCATTCGAACATGGTGCTCGGACAACGTCGACTCGAGTCGATCCATACCGAGTAAAGGAACCCGGAGAGGGGTTTCTCTGGGACGATCTGGGTCCAAGTCAAACGCGGCCACGATTTCAAACCCCTCGGGTTCGAACCCTCGATACTGAAGCAGCGCACTCCCCAGATTACCCACACCCACAAGGACCACGGGTTGCAGTCGGTTGGTTCCCAAGTGCGACGTAATCATCTCCGCCAACTGGATCGCATCGTAACCGAGCCCCCGCGTACCGAACTGGCCTAGATAGGTTAAATCCTTGCGCAACTGCGTCGGCTTGACCCCGGCTGCCTTGGCGAGCGCCTCACTGCTCACCGTTTGAATGCCGTTGCCCTTCAAACGCTGCAAGCTACGTAGATACTGAGAAAGACGGTAGACCGTCTTTCTGGGAATCTCTGGTCGCGCCACCTTGTTCACTCCTCAAACATTGCAAAGTCTCGAAGCTTACCGCAAGCGATTTAAATAAAGTGACAGGTTCAAAGTTATTGACGTGGAGGAGGATTTGGATAGTTTTGGGGGATGAGGTTGGCGCGGATTAAGGGGCAGGAGGGGAGGAGTGCTGTATACCACTGCATTTCGCGGACGGTGGGTGGGGAGAAGCTTTTGAATGAGGCGTG
>JBDKKQ010000328.1:0-3013 GCA_039796015.1 Verrucomicrobiota bacterium | reverse complement strand
AACATCTTTGGAAGTGCGGGAACGCCGTGAGAATCGGCGACGGTTGCGCCACTGTATCAGGCAACAAACCCCCTAGTCGTACACGACAGTCACTGGACGCGAGTCTGGGAAGGCGGGGGCGAGGTTCGAAGCCTGTAGTCAGGATATCGCGCCAACGATGCTCGTCAGGTTTCGGCTACGTGCCGCAACCGCTTCGCCGCAAAGCGAAGGATGAGGCCAGACCATCCCTGCCTGTATGCTGGGGTGGAAACATTTTGAATGTCTGACGCCTTCATTCCCTGTTTTGCCGGTGGATTGGAGGCGTTTTGTGTTTCAGACACTCACCCACTTCCTATCCCCCGGCCTGGTCTCCATTGACACAACCTAGGCAAGCCCCTGAACCAGGCCTGCCGTTGCCGTGAACTAGAGACCATGAACACCGTCCGAACATTCCGTGCCAGAAAACCCAGCGTTACCCTGCTGGAATCCTTCGCTCCGAAGGCGATCCTCGCCGCCAGCGCAATCCTCACCGTCCAAGCCCAATACCCCGCCTCTGTGGTGGACTACCGGTCCGGAACCGGATTCTCCCCGGGCTACACCAACACCACGGCCGCGATTGGAATGCCCAGCCGCACCACTAGCGGCGACTTCGGTGGCCCAGTGGATCCGTTCTCGCCGCCCTACACCCGAGACCAACTCGTCAGCATTGGTGCGGGCGGATCTCTGACGCTGCGTTGGGATTCACCCCTTAAGGATGCCCCAGGAAATCCGTACGGAATGGATTTTACGGTCTTTGGCAGTACCGGATTTTTAATGACCAATGAGTTCGATGCCAATTGGAACCCCATTGGCAAGCCAGCCACCGATGGATCCCTCTTCAACCCCAACTCGGGAACCCAGAAGATAAGCGTGAGCAGCGATGGCAAGACTTGGTACGTCCTAGACTCAGCGCGCTCGCCCAAGGTGGATCACTATTATCCGACCGATGGATCCGGTGACTTCGGCATTCCGATGAGCGCTTCTCTGCAGCCAGCCGAATTTTCTGGGAAGACTCTAGATCAGATCCGCCAGCTCTACCGAGGCTCGGCTGGAGGAACGAGTTTTGACCTGGCCTGGGCCCTAGACGCCACGGGCAAACCTGTGGGCCTGACCGAGGCCTCCTACATTCGAATCGAGGTACTCAGCGGCAAGGCCGAAATCGACGGGCTTTCTATGGTCAGCACCGTGCCAGAGCCGCAAACCTGGGCGTTGATGGCGTCTGCAATGGCCGGACTGTGGGTCTGGCGCAGGTTTTCCCAAACGCTCTCGTAAGCGAGTCGCTAATATGGACTGCGTCACCACCATATCGGAAAACCAGTGCCCGCTCTGCGGTCAGGCCAATGCCTGCCGCAGGGCCGGTGGGGCCGACCCCTCTCCGGAACGGTGTTGGTGCGAAGAGGTGACCATTCCTTCAGAGGTGCTGGAAAATATTCCGCCGCATCTCCAACAAAAGGCCTGCCTTTGCCCAGCGTGCGCAGGGTGCAAACCGTCCGCCTGTGGGCCTTCGCCCGAGACAGAGGAGCCGGACACCTACTTCACGAAGGATGGTCTAATGGTCTTCACCCGTGCCTACCATCTTCGCCGAGGCTACTGTTGTGGAAATGGTTGCCGCCACTGCCCTTACGGCGAGGAAAACCTGACCGCGATTTCCGGACTCAATCCGTCGCCATGAACTCGTTGCTCCACCGAGGTAAACTTGCCGTTCAGGCGTTTTGTCTGACGGCTTGCCTCGGGATTTTGGCCCAGGGTGCGACCCTCAAAGAGTCCTTCGACACCGATCCGTCTGCGCGCGGATGGCGTTCCTGGGGAGACACCACACTGTTCCATTGGGATGCCTCGGGCCAGCAACTGGGGGTGGTCTGGGACTCGTCGCGTCCGAACAGCTTTTTTGCACTCCCCTTGCCCGCCACACTAGGGACCCACGTCAATTTCAGCTTCGCTTTCGATCTCACCCTCGAATCCCATGCCATCGGTGTGGTCGCCGGCCAATCCGGAACCTTCCAAATTGCGGCAGGCCTCGTCCGACAGGCGGATGTCTTCGCCACGAACTATTCCCGAGGCTCCTTCCCCGGGGCCAAGAACACCGTGGAGTGGACTTGGTTTGGCGAAGCGGGCGCAGTTTCTTCATCGGTGTCTCCGGTCATTGTCCCCTCCGACGGGCGACTGCCTTGGGGCTACTCCGATAATTATCTAACGCTCGAACCCGGTCGCCGTTACCGCTTCGAACTGGCCTACACAGCAACGCTACGGACAGCCCGGATGTCCATGACGACCGATGGTCAACCCGGCCCGGAACTCGCAGATGTGGTGTTGCCTTCCAATTTCACGCGCTTCGAAGTCGATACCTTCGCCATCAGCAGCTACTCCGGAGCGGGCCAAAACCCACTCTATGCCGGTTCCGTGCTGGCCCGGGGTTGGATCGACAACATTTCGATCACCCTCCCAGAGCCGCCAATGACACGACTCCGAGCTCGCGATGGCGGAGTGGCGCTCGATGCCTTAGGCGGCTGGCGCTACACACTAGAAGCCTCAGGCAACCTGCTCGACTGGACCACGGTCTCCGAAACCCTCGCTGCAAAACCCGGAGAGCTCGAACTGTGGGACCTCAGGGATGGGTGGTTTGCGACGCAATTCTACCGCGTGGTCGCCGTGCGCCCATGAAACCGATTCGGTCCATGTCGATGGGTCGCTCAGCGAGGGCCTTCGCGCTCATCGAACTCCTCGTGGTCATCACCGTCATCGTCGTCATCGCTGCCCTCACTCTGCCCGCCCTGGTTCGATCACGCTCCGCGGCTCGGGCGTCGGTCTGTACTTCTAACCTCCGGCAAATCGGACTCGCCACCCAACTCTACTGGGACGATCACGCAGGCATCGCGTTCGTCGAGCGCGGGGCACGCACCAACAACGGATGGAACTACTGGTTTGGCTGGTTGGAAGACGGCGCAGAAGGCGAACGCCGCTTTGATCCGAACACCGGAGCCTTGTGGCCCTACCT
>JBDKKQ010000327.1:0-8360 GCA_039796015.1 Verrucomicrobiota bacterium | reverse complement strand
TTGGAGGGCTCGGCAGCCGCTGCCTTCGGCACATACAGCAGATAGTTCAGGCGATGCTCGGTGCGAATTTCGCGGCGAAACTCCTGCGCCGTTTGACGTCCGGGTTCTGCGTGCGGTGGTGCAGCCAAGACGTCGATGGCAGCGGTGAACAGAAAGGCACCCAAAAGGTGATTTAGCCCAGGAGTCATATCCCAAACGTGCCTCGGAAGAACGGCCGCGAGCAATCCAGAACGAGGCGGTTGGGCTCTTAGCGAACTGCGTGTGCGTTTCTATGAGGAGCTCTGGGAAACGGTGCTCCCTTGAGTCTGCGTCCGCGAATAATAGCGGAACCGATTCACCCGGTAGACATAGGCCAGGATCTCCGCCACCGCGGTGTACAACTGGAGAGGAATATCGCCGTCCACCTTGCCATACTTGAACAGCATGCGCGCCAGCGGCTTATTCTCCATCACCGGAATTTGCAGCTTTTCGGCCAATTCACGGATACGCAACGCATTGAAATCTTTGGCCATAGCGATGATCCGAGGTGCAGCCATCGTGTCCCGATCATAGCGCAGTGCCACCGCGATGTGTGTCGGATTGGCGATGACCACGTCGGCATTCGGGAGATCTTCCAACTGTGCCTTGAAGGATTTTCGGCGCATCCGTCGTTTGCGCATCTCCCCCTTTACATGGGGGTTACCCTCGCTTTGCTTGCCCTCGTCCTTGACCTCCTGCTTGGTCATCATCATGTCGCGCTGCGTCTTCCAGAGCTGATAGGAGTAGTCGATGGCTGCTATCAAAATCATCGCCAAGAGCACCCGACTCCCGATCTGCATCGTCGTCTCGGAAAGGAATGTGCCCACCCGGGAAATGTCCACCGGTGCATTAAAGATCGGATCGTCGAGTACCGAGCGCACCTGATTCCAGGAGAACCAGCTAATCGCACCGAGCTTCACGAGATTCACCGCAGCCGGAAACAGGGCCTGAAAGGAAAAGATTCGTTTGAATCCCGCTATGGGATTCAGGCGCTCCCAATTGAAGCTAATGGGGTCGCTCAACATCCGGAAGCGGCTTTGCACCAGGCCAGCCACCAACCCGCCCACTCCCGTGGCGATCACCGGTGGGGCCACGCAACCGACCAGAGTCATGGCCGATTCGGATGCTTTGTCTTGGAGGTTGTTGACGTCGATCGCCGTGTCGTGGAGATGGAAAAAAACCGTCTGGAACACGCCGGTCAAATCCTTGAGCAACTGCCCACCGTAGGATTGAAGCGCCCACACTCCGGCGATGAGCACGAATGCGGTCTGAATCTCCTGGGACTTGGCGAACTGACCCTTGCCCAAGGCCTCGCTCAACCGCCTGTCTGTCGGTTGCTCTGTCTTATCGCCACTCTCTTCGGACATACGCGTTTAAGGGTTCGAAGGGGTGTTTCCAAGAATTTGAGCGATGCGGACAAAATCGTCCGGAATCCGTCGCAGGAAATTGGCCGTGTGATCGCCAATAAAGCGCATGCTCATGGCTAAGACGAACAGCCCGGACAGCACTCGGATCGGCATGCTTTCCGAGAACACGTTCATCTGAGGTACCGCCCGTCCGAGCATCGAGAACACCCAGGTGACCAAGAAGGCTACGGCCATAATGGGCGCCGCAACCTGAATCCCCGCCGAGAGGATCCACCCTGTGTGAACGAGGACATTGCGCATCAGATCCTCGCTGCCATGGGCCGCCCCCATGGGAAGCACGGAATAGGTCCGGATAAAAAACACCAGAATCCAGTGATGGATGTCCAAACCGAAGAAAGTGATCACCCCCAGCCAGTACAGCAGCGTCGAAGTAATGGGCGCAGCGGCATTGGATCCCGGGTTCAGGATTGTGGACATGGTGAGACCTAGGTCGTTGGCGATGAGGGAGCCCGCGACATCCAGCGCAAAAAATGCGAAGCGGCAGATGAAGCCCAATACCACTCCGGCGGTCATCTCCACAAAAATCACCTGAATGAGCCACCACAGCGAATCGACCTTCAATTCAATCGGCGGCAACAGCGGCGTGGCCAAGGTGGCGAGCATGACTCCCAAGGCAATCTTTAGGGGGCGGGGAACCTGGCTTCCGGAGAAAACCGGCATCGTGAGGATGAGGCCACTCGCTCTCACCATCACCAACACCCAGACCGAAATGGATTGGGTCGCCGTCATCGCTCAACCAACCATCTGGGGCATCTGCTCAATGACCGAGCGGGTGAATTCGATCATGGTTCGAACCATCCAGGGCAGCATCACCACGATGAGCGAGAGCACCGCCAAGGCCTTAGGAACAAACGACAGCGTCTGCTCGTGAATCGACGTGACCGCTTGGAAAACGCTCACACCGAGGCCAATAACCAGGGTCGTCATCAGGATCGGCGAGGCCAACGTCACGGAGTTGAGAATTAGCGACTTGATGATTTCAACAGCGGTTTCAGGGTTCATGAATCGGGTCGGAAAATAGGGTGCAACTGAGAGAATACCGGTGAGCTTTCAGACGCCGAAACTCATCAGCAACGAACGGACGATGAGGGACCATCCGTCCACCAAGACGAAGAGCAGGATCTTCAGCGGCAAGGCAATGGTCGCGGGCGGCATCATCATCATGCCCATGCTCATCAGGATGGTGGCGACCACGATGTCGATAAGGATGAAGGGTACGAAAATCAGGAATCCCATCTGAAAGGCCGTCCGAAGCTCGCTAATGATGTAGGCCGGAATGACCACTCGCAGGGGTAGGGCCTCGGGTGTGGTCGGCGGGATCTTGGCCAATCCCACGAACAACTCGACATCCTTGGGGCGCGTTTGTCGCAGCATGAAGGACCGGATGGGCTTCGACGCTTCCTCCATGGCCTGGGTCGAGGTGATCTTCTTCTCCATGTAGGGCTGAAGGGCGTTGGTCTGAACCTTGGACCACACCGGTTCCATGACGAAATAGGTGAGAAAAAGCGATAACCCAATGATGACCTGGTTTGCCGGAGCGCCCTGAAGAGTCAAGGCGTTGCGAACGAAAGACAGCACGATGACGATACGGCTGAAGCAAGTCATCAGCAGCACGATAGACGGGGCCATCGACAACAGCGTGAAGGCAAAAAGCACCTGGATGGCGACATCCGCATCTTTTGGCTGCCCAACGCCATCCATGCCGATGTTCAAGGTCAACGGAGGCAGGCCCCCCACCGAAGTGCCAGTCGTTGTCGGGGCCTGTGCCACGGCCTGCAGCGGCGCCAGTGTCAGCAACAGCACCACCAGCCCGAAAAGAAACCCGGTGATGACCCACCCCGTCTGGCGAACAAACCCGACGCGTCGGCCTGCTAGAATCGAAGTGCTCATGCCGAAGGTGTCAAAGCCTTCTCCAGGACACTCCGGAACGAACCCTCGGAGGCCGGGTTCACAGATAGGTTTACAGCCGGAGGGCCGGGATCCGACGATGAAGAACTGCCCGATACGGACGGATCGGCATCCAACGGCGACAGCAGCAACAACCCGTTCGGAGAGCCCCCGATGAGAAACTGTTGATGCCGGTAGGCCACCACGTACACAGACAACCGCTGTCCCAAGCTCTTCACATCGACGACCCTCAAACCGCTGACAGGAGTCCGCTGCAGAAGGAATTGCTGCCAGTGCCGGTAAATCCAGAGGGCGCCGATGAGTACGGCAAAGACCAGAGCGAGCGCTCCAAGCATGCGCCCCAGCGATCCGGCTGTGCTGCTCAAATCGGGCGCAGCCAGCGCATTGGTGAGAGAACCTGGCGGCAGAATCGAAGAAATGGAATTGGTGGAGCCCACGCGACTCCCCTTCAAGCAGCGGGTGTGCCGAGGTAGTTTTTGCTGAGAAAATGGGGCTTTTCTGAGTTTTCAGCCCACCACCGGCATCGATTGCCGAACTGGAGGGGCCACCTTCCTCGGCAAAAACCTCCACTACCCATCCTCACCTCGTGTTCTCGAGGGATCCTTGCCGGTTATCCCAAATTCACCGGATCGATGTCGATAATCAGGGTCAGGTCGGCGGGCAATGCGAAGGTCTGTTCAATTTTCCCCAACTCGATGGACAAGCGACTCATCGCCGAGGTCCGCAACATGATCTGGTGTCGAAAGAAACTCTCAGCCTTCAGCAACGGGGCCGGGGCCGGGCCGGCCAGAATCAGGTCCTTCCAATCCTTGAAGCCCGCGTCGAGAGCCTTGCGCAAGTGTTCAGCAAAGAGCTTCACCTTGTCTTCGTTGCGTCCCTTCAATGTCAGCAAGGCCACCCGAGCAACCGGCGGGTACCGCAACTGCTCTCGAAACTCCACCTCCTGCTCGTAGAATCCCAGATAGTCATGCCTTCGGGCATACTGGATGGCTGGGTGGAACGGAGTAAAACTCTGAACGAACACCTCGCCCTCGACATCGCCCCTCCCGGCCCGGCCGCTGACTTGGGTGAGCAACTGGAAGGTGCGCTCACCGGCGCGGAAATCCGCCTGATGAAGACTTAGGTCGGCATGAACGATGCCCACCAGGGTGACATTCGGGAAATGCAGTCCCTTGGCGATCATCTGGGTGCCCACCAAGATGTCGATTTTGCCGACCCGAAAGTCGGTGAGGATGCGCCGATAGTCCTCCTTCCGCTTCAAGGTATCCGAATCCATGCGTTCGATCCGAGCGTGCGGGAACCCCTTGCGCAGGGCGTCCTCGACACGCTCGGTGCCGATGCCCGCAAACCGAATGGCCGGATTACCACAACCCGGGGCCGGGCAATGTTCCGGAACTGGTTCTTCATGGCCGCAAATGTGGCAGAGCAACCGTCGGGAGGCCCGGTGATAGGTCAGCGAGACCGAACAATTCGGGCATCCGGCTACATGACCGCACTGAGGGCATTGCAGCGACGTTGAAAAACCCCGCCGATTGAGGAACAGCATGGTCTGCTCGCGGCGCTCCAGACGCTGGGTGATCGCCTCCCGGAGACGTTGGGTGAACACCGGAGGAGCCCCGCTCTTGGACTTGCGAGATTCTTCGCGCAAATCCACCACGCGCACCACCGGCAGTCGCTTGTCGTCCACCCGCTTGGCCATCTCGAGAAGGGTGTATTTTCCACGGCGTGCATTGTGGAAACTTTCGATCGAGGGTGTGGCCGATCCCAACATCACCAATGCCCCTTCACGCTGAGCGCGCACCACCGCCACGTCGCGGGCATGGTAGCGGGGCGTTTCCTCCTGCTTGTAGGAATGCTCGTGTTCCTCGTCGACAATGATCAACCCCAGCGAGTGCACCGGAGCGAACACCGCCGAACGGGCCCCGATGACAATCCGAGCGCGCCCCTGCCGGATCTTGTGCCACTCGTCATGACGTTCCCCGGCTGAAAGATGCGAATGCAGCACGGCCACAAGGGTCCGATGGGGACCCGACGAAAAGCGGGCCTTGAAGCGCTCCACCGTCTGTGGGGTGAGTGAGATTTCGGGCACCAACACGATCGCTCCGCGTCCCTGCGCCAGCGCATGTTGAATGGCCTGCAAGTACACCTCAGTCTTGCCCGAACCTGTCACACCAAAGAGCAAGAACGGCTTAGCCGGTTCGCCCCGCACGAGTCCGTCATGGGCCTTCACCAACGCCTGGAAGGCCACTACTTGCTCGTCATTGAGGGTCAACGGCGTGGTCGGGACGATGAGTTCGCGCGCGTACGGATCCCGCTCGTCGATCTTGGGAGCGATGCACACCAACCCCTTGTCTTCGAGTTTGCGCACCGTTTCGGCCGTCGTCTCACCGAGCCGGAGCAACTCCTGCAGCGGCAACTCCCGCCACTCTTCGATAATGCGCCAGATCGTCTGCTGTCTGGGTGTGAGCTTGGGCATTTCACCGACGACCGTCAGCGCATGCACATGAAGACGTTCACGCCAACCGGCCTCCTCCTTTCGGACAGCCTCCGGCAACACGCTCTTGAGGGCCGTCTCGACGGCGCAGCAATAGTAAGAGGCTATCCAACGGGCCAACTCCAGCACCTGTGGTGTGACCAGAGTTTGGGCTCCGAGCACATTCAGGATCGGCTTGAGATTGGTCTGCGGCGACGACTCCGCCAACTCGGTCACTACCCCCAGCACCTGGCGATGCCCAAAGGGCACCTTGACCCGGGAGCCAACGGCCACCCGATCGGAGAACTCCTCCGGAATGGAATAGTCGAACTCCTTGCGGAGGGCTATTTCGAGAGTGACGCGGGCGACCACGGGTTTAGTTCCCCGATCATTTGCGACTCTCGCGCCAGTAGGGGCGATCGGCGACGAAGAGATATCCGTTCTCGGGATACCGATCACCGAAGGCAAACTTCAGCGGGAAACCCGACGGAATGTTTCCCTGGCGGAGCAAGTAATCCATGTAGAAACGCCCCCAGACGGCATCGGAATCGTTCATCAATTTGGAATGCCACAACTGGTCGCACGTAATCGAGGTGAGCAGCAGGGCGTTGAACGGACGCTGGAAGTCGTGGATTTGGTAGAAGTCTTCCTTGGGATCTTGTCCGGCCCGCAGGGTCAACGGCATGGAGTCGAGGTGGCCATACCAGGCAACGGCCGCCGGCATATCGCTCAAAACCATGGCGCCCGGAGGGAGGTATCCCAGCAACTGTCGAATGACCGGCAGATAATAGGGCGGGTTGGACATGACCGGTTGGCGGGGCGGCAACAGCGAGATCACGAAGGGCATGAGGCACAGGGCCATAGGCACCGCCATCGCCATCCATCGAGCCAACGGATAAGGAAAGTCGAACGTATCGAGTGCCCACCGGAAAACCACCGCAGCATAAAGCCCGGCCAGCGGGACAAACCACGCTAGGAGATTCTCGGAGTTCAGAAATGGGGACTGCGTGGACAAGTGCGTCTGGATCAAGGCCTGTCCCAGCACCAACGCCAACATCAAGGCCAAGAGCAACCAGCGGAACCGGTTCATCCGAGCGTCTCCCATGGGCAACAGGAGCCCTACCAGCAGGAAAGCCCCGAACCAATTGCCGAACATCCGGGGGACGTCGTTAGCGAGGATCGACTGGGAATTGCTCAGAACCTTGGCCAATACTTCGGCTAGGCGCACCCGCGAGAGTTCTGGGTTCTGGGAACGCTCCAATCGGTCCTCCACAAAACCAGCAGTCCCGGACAGCGGTGCAAGGGTGGCGATGCCCAGGGGCAATCCGCTGCGGATGTAATTGCGGGTCATCCAGGGAGCTGTCAGCAGCAGGAACGCCAGCAGGAGGCAACCCACCGTTCGCAGGCGAGCCTCAACGGGAGCCCACCACCCCACACAGATAGCGATCGGCAAAACCAAGAATCCGAAAGAATACGAGATGAGGAATCCGAGCCCGATTAATCCGCCCAGCAGGGCCGACCAAAGCGCGTATCGAAATGTCACGACCCGGGGGCGACCGTCTTCGTCGGGGTCTGCGGCCCCCCCGATGCGCAGGGCCACCACGCTGACCGCCACGCACAGCAACCCTAGCCACACGGTGGGCAGGCCCGAGAAGGCGAAATCCCAGTTGATCTTGGATCCCAGGAACACCACCACCGCCATGACTCCAATGGAGAGTTCAAACCATCGCCGACCCACTTGGAACAGCACGAAGGCCAACCCACAAAAACCAATGAAATTGAGACATCCCACCGCCACCTCGGCCGGCGGCCGGCGACGGGGTCCCGACTCCACACCATAGACCCACCGGTCCGGCAGCACCTTAAAGAGCACTCCTAATGCGAGCGGGTACAGGGGCGGGTGAGAGATATCAGGATGGGCCGCGGTGATGAGTTGGCGCGGATTAACCCCCTGCTCCACCGCCCGGGGCGACTGGAGATGAAGGCTCAGCGGGCGGATCAACTGGGTGGTGAACCCCCGACCCTCGGAGAGGTTGCGACCCAACTGCGCCAGGTCCATCGCCTCGACCGTGCTGAAATTCTTTACTCCATCGAAGTGGTACAGTCCCAAGGCAATGAGGGTCAGCAGCAGCAAAATGAACCGCTGAAGCCAAACCCGACCGTCCCCTTCTTCAAGGCTGTGGATGAGTTCTTGAATGCCCTTGGGCGGTTCGTTGTACTGCATGTGAACGGCTATTGGACAACAACCCCACCGGCTTGAAAAGGGGCGTCACGGCAAGTTTGGGAAGTTTATCTGAGCCCGGACTCTCGGCCGGAACGATTCAGTTGGGAGGAAAGGGATGGCCTGGCGGATTCTTTCGCAAGACGAGGCGACGAGCGAGGCGCGGGCCGATTGAAGGCCAATGGTTGAGATCCAGATCGAGCGAACAACGAAGCTCTTGAGGAAGAAGACGCAGCCAGCGCAACCGATCCAGTGAAATTGTTCCGGCTAGGCCGGAACGATTCAGTTGGGAGGAAAGGGATGGCGTGGCGGA
>JBDKKQ010000326.1:0-19951 GCA_039796015.1 Verrucomicrobiota bacterium | reverse complement strand
TCGGGCAAGGGATCCAATTTTGTGGCCATCGCCCAGGCCATTCAATGCGGCTCCCTGCCAGCGGAGGTGGCTGTGGTACTCAGCGACAATCCAGAAGCCGGAATTCTGCAACAGGCGCGGGATCGAGGAATCTCGGCTCAATTCATTCCTCCGGGCGCCTTCCGCACCAAATTGGATCCCCTCGCCGAATCCACCTTCATTCAGTCTCTCCAAGACGCCCAAGTCGACTTAGTGGTCTTGGCCGGATTCATGCGCATTCTTAAAGGAGACTTTCTTAAAGCCTTCGAGGGCCGCGTGATGAACATCCATCCGTCGTTGCTCCCCTCCTTCCCGGGCCTTGAGGCTTGGAAACAGGCGTTGAACTACGGGGTCAAGGTCACGGGTTGCACAGTGCACTGGGTGGACCAGGGCGTGGACACCGGCCCAATCCTAGCTCAGCAAGCCGTGCCGGTGCTCGAAGGGGACACTGTCTCCTCACTGCACCAGCGCATCCAGGAGGCTGAACGAACCCTCTACCCCGAGACCCTCACCCGATTGGCCCAGGGACCGTGGACGACGCAAGTTCGAGCAAGCTCCAAAGCCTAGAGGTTTCTCCACAGGCTTTTCCTCCGAAGACAGCCACTGATCTCCCTGTCCGATCGTACTCTCACCATGGCACTGCGTCGCAATCTCCTCCGGGCCACTTCCATTTTGGCCGGCCTCATCCTGGCGTTGACGGCATTGGCTGCCGGAGTATGGCTCTACTACCATCCGTCGCTCACCTCGGTTCAGAGGGTGACCTACGGGCAACGCCACGGCCATGAACTCGCTTACGACGTGGTCCGACCCGAGAATCCCAACGGGCTCGGAGTGGCCCTCATGGTCAGCGGGAGCTGGAAATCCGGTACGAATAGCTTCCGCCCCTGGATGACCGCCCCTCTACTGCGCCGGGGGTACACCATTCTGGCGGTCTATCATGTGTCCCAACCGGAGGCGACGGTGGCGGAGATCTTCGAAGATGTGAGTCGGGCAATCCGGCACATCCGACATCATGCTCAAGAGCATGGCATCGACCCGAAGCGATTGGGTGTCACCGGCGGCAGCGCAGGCGGACACCTGAGCCTGCTTTTGGCAACCCGAGGAGGCCCGGGGCCCACCCAGACATCGGACCCCATCGATCGGGAGAGCTGCGCCGTTCAGGCTGTAGCCATCTTCTATCCCGTGACCGATTTGTTAAACTTAGGGAATTCGACCGAGAATCTCCACGATGGAGGGCCGCCAAAGAGCTTCGTGAAGGCCTTTCGTCCCCAACCCAACGGGCTAACCAACTGGGTGGATATCGGCAAGCCTCTCTCGCCCATTTTCCACCTTCACCCCGGGGTTGCGCCCACCCTGATTTACCACGGGGATGCCGACACCCTCGTGCCGCTCGACCAATCCCAACGGTACCAATCCCGCGCCCGGGAGATCGGCTCGACCGTTGAACTGGTCGTGCACTCAGGCGGAAAGCACGGATGGCTCACCATGCTCTGGGACATCCACCACTTCGCCGACTGGTTCGACCAGCACCTGGGAAGCGGGGAAACTGGGCTACCAAAAACCCGGTCCTGAAAATTACGTCCTTGGCACCCCCGTCCGGGCTGGGCTTGATGGAACATTAGCATGGCGAACTCCACGATCCCTGCCGCTAGCGGCACCCCATCGCGACTGGCCAGCCTCGATGCACTGCGCGGCTTCGACTTGTTCTGGATTTGCGGGGCGGACGCCTTCGGCCACGCCTTCCTCACTGCGGCCAACGGTCCAGTGAGTCATGCCATCGCTGACCAACTGGAGCACGTGGCCTGGCAAGGCTTCCGCTTCTACGACCTAATCTTCCCGCTCTTCGTCTTCATCAGCGGCATTTCAATCGTCCTCTCACGCGGCGCGAAACCGGAGGCGGGTGACCGGTCCGGGGCGTTCCTGGCGATTCTCAAGCGCGCGGTCGTGCTTTACCTGCTCGGAGTGTTCTTCTACCGCGGCTATACAGGCTGGGAAAACGACATCCGCTACCTCGGCGTCTTGCAGCGCATCGCCCTGTGCTATTTTTCGGCCGCCACCCTGCACTTGTTCCTGAGCCCCCGGGCTCTGCGGATCACCGTCGTTGCAATCCTCTTGGGTTACTGGGGACTCCTGACCCTCGTGCCAGTGCCCGGGGTCGGCCCGGCCAATCTCCAACCGGACACCAATTTGGCCCATTGGGTGGATGCCCAGTTCTTGGGCGGCAAGAAGTGGAACGGCGCCCATGATCCGGAAGGCCTCCTGAGCACCTTGCCCGCCATCGCCTCCTGCCTCCTCGGCGTGCTCGCCGGACTGTTCCTTAAAGACCCCTCCCGAAATGCAGCTCAACGCCTAAAGACACTCACTCTGGCCGGCGTCGCCTTACTGGCCACGGGGCATTTGTGGGGATTGGCCTTTCCGATCATTAAGGGCTTGTGGACCTCCTCGTATGTCTGTGTTGCGGGCGGTTGGAGTTGCCTGCTCTTGGCTCTTTTCTACGGACTCATTGATGTGAAGGGATGGTCTAGTTGGGCCAAGCCCTTCACTTGGATTGGCATGAACTCCATCGCCGTCTACCTGGCCTCGAACCTGGCTGATTTCGGAAAACTGGCCAAACGACTGACCGGCGGCGAAGTTGCCCTCTTCTTGGACGGACTGCATCCAGGGACGACGGGCGTGGTCACCGCCTTCGTGTCCGTCGGGTTCTGCGTCTGGTTGGCTTGGCTCCTCCATGGCCGACGGATTTTTCTGCGGATCTGAACCCAACCTCAGAACGCATTGCCACCTGCATCCCCTTTTCCTGTCATGCCCCCCGCCCAGAACCCCTCATCGACAACGGCCACGCCGCCGTCCGAGCGCCTCATGTCCCTCGACGCCCTCCGGGGGTTCGACATGTTCTGGATCGTCGGCGGCGCGGGCATCTTGCGGGCGCTGGAGAAGTTCAGTGGCTCCCCCTTGCTCAGCGGCATCCGCCAGCAGCTCACTCATGTGGAATGGGCCGGCTTCCGATTTTATGACCTGATCTTCCCGCTGTTTGTCTTCATTGCCGGTGTGTCCTTGACCTTCTCCACCGGCAAAGCTGTGGAGCGGAGCGGCAAGGCTGGAGCGGTCAAACGCCTGCTCTCCCGCGGGCTCCTGCTGTTCTTGGTCGGCGTATTCTACTCCGGCGGGCTCTCGCAGGGCTTGGATGGAGTCCGATGGCTCGGAGTCCTCAACCGCATCGCAGTAGCCTCCACGGCTGCGGGCATCCTGCTGGTGTTCCTGCCAGTCCGGGCGCTCTTGGGAGTTTGTGCCGGCATTTTGCTCGGTTACTGGGCGCTCTTCGCCTGGGTGCCCATACGGGCCATCCAACTCATCCCGACCGCCGTGCAAGAAGGCATGGCTCGCACCGGAACCACCAACGCCCAACAACTGTACTGGAGCACCCCCCAGCGGGTAACGGGGCAATACGAGCCCGGCCTCAACGTAGTAAACCACTTCGACTTCGAGCACCTTCCCGGAAAGAAGTACGACACCTACTACGATCCCGAGGGCATCCTCAGCACCATTCCAGCCATAGCCACCTGCCTCCTCGGAGTGTTTGCCGGCTCCTTGCTCCGACTAGGATCGCTCAAGCCCACTCAACGCACCCTACGGCTCATCTTGGCGGGACTAGCCTGCCTCGCCGTTGGATGGGTTTGGAGTGGATCCTTCCCCATCGTGAAGAAACTCTGGACCTCTTCCTTCGTCCTGTTCGCCGGTGGTTGGAGCTTCCTGCTCTTGGCCGGATTTTACCAGGTGGTGGACGGATGGGGCCAACAACGCTGGTGCCAGCCCTTTGTCTGGATCGGCACCAACCCCATCACCCTCTACCTGCTCTCCAGCTTCGTGGGCTATGGAGCAGTGGCCGGACGTTTCCTATCTCCAGAACTGCGGGCCCAACTCGGCACAACGGGCGAGGTGCTTCAGGCCGCTGGCGGGTTGCTCGTGCTCTTCCTCTTCGCCCGCGCTCTGCACCGCCGGAAACTCTTCCTCCGATTGTAAGACACAACCACCGGCCACGGCTCAGGGCCGTGTCAGGGAGCGACCTGAAGGCGCTCTTCGACCGCGTCGCGCTTCATCAGCAATCCTTGCTCCTTGTAAGCGCGGAGCACGAAGTGGGTCGCCGTCGAAAGAACCCCCTGAATGGTGGACAGCTTCTCGGAGACGAATGCGGCCACGTCGCGCAAGTCGCTGCCCTCCACTTCGACGAGCAAATCATAGCCGCCGGACATCAAGTGACAGGACCGCACCTCTTCGTAGCGGGAAATCCGCTCGGCGAGCTTGTCGAAACCACCACCGCGCTCCGGGGTGATCTTTACCTCGATCATTGCCCGGACTACGTCATGCCCGAGCTTCTCCTCGTTCACCACGGCCCGATAACCCAGCAAGATTCCCTCGGCTTCTAGGCGGGAGATCTCGGCCCGAATCTCTGATTCAGACCGGCTCAGCATCGCCGCCAGCGTAGCGGGACTGAGGGTGGCGTCCCGGCGAAGAACCTTGATCAGCGCGTCCATACGCCCAGCAAAGCCCAGCCGTCCCGCGGATTGAAGGCATAAGTTAACCGATCGAAGGAGCCCTAGGGGGACACTCGGGGTTTGACGGAGCGACGCAGATCCGTCACGGCTTAGCCCATGCAACGTCCCTTGGCACTAGCCGCCCTCATCGCCACCTCACTCGTCTCCCACGGAGCCGACTGGACCGAGTACCGCGGACCCCACCACGACGGAGCCACCCCGGAGAAGATCGCCACGACCTGGCCCGCCAGTGGGCCTAAGGTGCTGTGGAAGGTTCCCAGCAGCGCTGGCTTCAGCTCGTTCGCTGTGGCTGGCGGCCGCTGCTTCACCCAAGAACTCCGGGATTCAGGGGGTGCCCTGCTCGAGACCCTCGTTGCCCGCGATGCCAACACCGGCAAGGAGCTGTGGACCGCGGCCTTGGGATCCATGAAGACCGGCGACGGTGGCGATGACGGCACCAAAGAGAACCGAGGCGGTGACGGCCCGCGCTCAACGCCTGCTGTTCAGGGCGGCCGGGTGTACACCTTCTCGGCCAAGCTCGTGGTGCAAGCCTTCGACGCCAAGACCGGCAAAGAAGTCTGGAAGAGCGATCTCGCCAAAGACCACGCCGGCCGAAACATCTCCTGGCAGAACGCTCAATCACCGGTGATCGAAGATGGCCGAGTCTTCGTGGCTGGTGGCGGTGCCGGCGAGAGCCTGATGGCCCTGGACGTCAAGACCGGCGCTCCGATCTGGAAGACCGGTGACGAGAAGATCACCCATGCCTCCCCCGTATTGGCCACGATTCATGGTGTGCGTCAGGTCGTCTGGTTCCTCCAATCGGGACTGGTCTCGGTAGATCCCAAGACCGGCACCGAGCTCTGGCGTCACAACTTCCCCTACAAGGTCTCCACGGCGGCCTCGCCGGTCGTCTCCGGTGACTTGGTGTACTGCTCAGCCGGTTACGGCGTGGGTGCAGGAGCCGCCAAGGTGACCAAGAACGGATCTCAGTGGACCGCCACCGAGGCCTACCGTTTCGCCGGTAATAAACCTCTGGCCAACCACTGGTCGACGCCCGTACTGAAAGACGGCCACCTCTTCGGCATGTTCCAGTTCAAGGAATACGGCAACGGCCCGGTGAAGTGCGTCGACATCGCCACGGGAACCGTGAAGTGGGAACAGCCCGGATTCGGACCCGGCCACGTGATCCTGACCGGCAGCGGCATCTTAGCTCTCTCGGATGATGGACACCTCGTGCTCATCGACACCAACGCCGCGGCTTACAAAGAACTGGCCCGCGCCGACGTGCTCGACGGCAAGTGCTGGACCACGCCCGTATTAGCCAACGGCAAGATCTTTGCCCGCTCTACCAAGGAGGCTGTCTGCCTCGACCTCGGCCGCTGAGTTGAGTGTCTGACAGGTCTATCCCTTTGCAACAGACCCTCAGGCTCAATCGACGAACACGAATTCGTTGAGGTTGAGCAGCAAACGGCAGGTGCTGGCCAAGCCATGGTGTTCGGCATGGCTGACCAGCGCCTGGGACTCTTCGGCGGTCGGTCTGCGGCCAAGGGCTAAGCGCATTCCCAGCGAGACTCGTTCCGGGATCGTTGGGGCTTCGTGCTCCAAGCGGACGGCCCAATGACGGGACATCGACACCGCCAGCTTGTGGTTCATCAGAGCCAAAGCCTGCAGGGCATTGAGGGTCTCGTTACGACGGTCCACCGAAATCGACGGATCGGCGCAGTCCAAGGCCGCCATCATCGGCTGGGGCTGAGAACGCACCAGAAAGCGGTACACCGAGCGCCGGTGTGACTCGGGATCTTCCGGGTTGTGCAACCCGTACTCGTAGTGCGGCGAGTGCTCCGGCCGCTCCACGACGAAATCCTTGAAACTCGGCCCACCGCGGCGTTCATCCAGGCGCCCCGCCACCCAGAGCATGGAATCGCGGATCGCCTCAGCCTCCAGCTTCCGACGGTTCATGCGCCAGAGCAGTCGATTGTCGGAGTCGCGCGCCGCGCCCGGGTGGATCTCTGGATTCGGAACCACAGAACTCTGCCGGTAAGTGCGACTCGTCACGATCAGGCGGTGCAACGACTTGAGGGATTGACCGTTGTCACGAAACCAGACCGCCAACCAGTCCATCAACTCTGGGTGACTAGGAGCCGTACCCATGCGACCGAAATCATTGGCTGTCTCAACCAAACCGCGGCCGAAATGATGCTGCCAGACCCGGTTCACGATGGACCTCCAGGTAAGCACATTCTCTGGATCGGCAATCCACTCGGCCAAGGCCACCCGGCGCTGGCCTTCCGGCATGGCGGGATCGACCTGAAGTCCGCGGCTCAAACCCAAGGATCGAGGCACGCCCGGTATTACCTCGTTGCCGGGTTTACGCACATCCCCGCGCGCCAGCAAATAGACAGGCCGAGGCTTCCCCCCGTTAGAACCGGTGCCCCGGAACGCACCTCCTCCGTGGTGCACCGTGCCCGCGTAGACCATCCGTTGGGGCGGAAGGGTTGAGATTTCTCGAGTCACCTGGTCCAGTTCGGTGCGGATTGGAGTCAAGCGAGCTAGGCTCGCGCTCAGAGCCGGCAATTCCTCCAGAGCCTTGCGATCCTTCCGCAACCGATCCAAGGCCTCTCCCGTCGCAGACTGAGTCCGACCAGGAAACCACCCATCCGTGAGGTTGTCCCGCCCCCAACGCGGAGCTGCCTCGATGCTGTCACTCGCGCTCACCGGCGCGCCGAGAGCCCAATTGCTGCCCTGGTCATCCAAGATCTCCAACTCCGAGAGAGCGAAGATAAAGTCGTTCATGCGGGCCGCGAGGCGGGTGGCCGTGACTCGCACGTAGCGCCCCCGCAAGCCCGGCACCTTCACCTCTCGCGGGGTCACCCCGGGATTGGGCAAATCGCCACCGGTCTGATCCTCTAGTTGCTGGACGCCCGCCTTGAATTCGGGATCGTCCGACAACTCCATCCGGTACCGAACCGGAAACCCAAACCCCTTGCCGATGCCATTGAAGTCATCGTGGCAACCGGCGTAGAGGAGCCGGTGAATCTCAACGGGCCGCCCCAGATCCACCTGCACCCACTGAACAACATCGGCCTTCGATTGGATGGCCGAGTGCCAGCCCATCTCCGGCCGCGCAGGTTCCTTGCTCCCGGCCTCCGCAGCGGCAACGCGTCGTTCGAGCAAAGCGAACCGCCGCCCACCCTGACGAACCATCGCTTCATCCAGAGGCTTCTTTTCCTGCTGCAACGCAGCCCTACGCCCTTCCAGAGATCGCCGACGCTCCGCCACAGTGGGATCGGCATCGAACTTCCGGTCAGCCCGATCGAGCGCGGCGAACACTGCCGTCAATTGATAATACTCCTCCGAGCGAACCGGATCGAACTTGTGATCGTGACAGCGTGCACACTGGACCGTAGCGCTGTTGAAGGTGTTCATCACCGTCGCCACCATATCATCTCGATCGAGCAGGCGAGCGATCTTGCCATCCGTCTTCGACTCCGGGACCTCGGCATGGCCGATCAAGTCCCACGGCCCAGCCGAGATGAATCCGGTGGCCGTGACTCCCTCTTCGGTATCCGGCCAGAGCACATCGCCCGCGATTTGTTCCCGGATGAACCGCGAATACGGTTTATCGGAATTCAGAGCCCGGATCACATAATCCCGATACGGCCACGCGTTCGGACGGGGCTGATCCTTGTCGTAGCCATGGGTCTCACCGTAGTGGACCACATCCAACCAATGACGCGCCCAACGCTCACCGTGGCGAGGCGACGCCAGCAACCGTTCCACACACTGCTCATACGCATCCGTCGACGAATCATTCAAGAAGGCATCCATCTCCGCGGGCGTCGGCGGCAACCCTGTTAAATCGAGACTCACCCGACGTAGCAGCGTGCGCCGATCGGCCTCCGGCGTCGGCGGAATCCCCTCCCGATGCAGCCGATCTAAAATAAACCCATCAATCGGATGTGTTACGGGACCCGACGGGCTTGAAACCACCGGAACCTCAGGTAACTGCAACGGCCGGTAAGACCAATGAACTCCATTGGTCGCCACGGCCCCTGAAGCACCGCTCGACAGGCTCATCCCCAACGCCACGACCCATACCCGGACCGAGCAGGGAACACATCGGGGAATCCTCATGATCAGACACCTTATTTCTCCATCCCGCCCCCACAAGCCCAAACACCCTATGCGGAAGACGAAGCCTCATCCCCGAGCCGCCGCTCCAACTCCTGCACACGGCGCAGCAACTCCGGCAGACGCTCCATCGCCAAGTACTGACGCTTCATCACACGATCCGGACCAGCGGGAGAACCCAGCCATTTCTGTCCCTCCGGAATGTGGTGCATCACCCCGGACTGCGCCGCAATCGTCACCTTATCCGCGATCCGCAAGTGACCCGCCACCCCCACCTGACCTGCGATCGTCACGTAATTACCGATCTTTGTGCTGCCCGCGATTCCCACCTGCGCCACCAGAATACAGTGCTCACCGATGGTCACATTGTGGGCGATCTGAACCAGGTTATCGATCTTGGTACCACGGCCGATCACCGTGGCCCCGAGAGCCGCCCGATCGATCGTAACATTGGCACCGATTTCAACGTCATCATGGATGATCACCTGCCCCACCTGCGGCACCTTACGGTGCTCACCCTTGTCGAACACATAGCCAAAGCCATCCGAACCAATCACCGAGCCCGCATGAATGCGCACACGCCGCCCCAGCGCACTGCGAGGGTAGAGCGTCACATTCGGATAAAGCCGGCATCCGTCACCCACCACACAATCATCCGAGATAAAATTGCGACCAATGAGGACCGCCTCAGCCCCGATCCGGACCCGTTCACCGATGACGCACTGAGGCCCCACATGCGCCGAAGGATCCACTTGTGCCGAAGCTGCCACCACCGCCGACGCATGGATCCCTGCCGGCAAAACCGGCTCAGGAAAAAACAGCGGCAACACCTGAGCAAAGGCCACCCGCGCATTCTCGACTTGCAGAATAGTCTTGCCGGTAGACGACCGAAAATCACCGGCCACCAGAATAGCTGAAGCAGCACTTTGATCAGCCCGCAGAAAGTACGCTTCGTTTTCCGCGAAGGTGAGATCACCGGACTTGGCTCCATCCGCCGGAGCAAAACCGGTTAATTCTAGAGAAGGGTCACCCACAACGCAGCCGCCGACACGCTCGGCGACCAAGCTGGCAATCAAGGTTGGCATAAAAAAATGTTTCCCACGGAACACCTCCGTGCACCGGCAAAAACCGGCCCTGCAGCATCACGGTCCCCACCTCCAACGCACAACATTTCGTTTCCTCCACAACCCGCGTCTACCCATGCGGAAACAGCAGCGGGACCGGACCGAAGCGTGCATTGGAGGCGATCACTCACCCCCCTCTCACACAGCGCGAAAGCTCCCCCTCCCCCTCGAGTCTCCTCAGCACGCGCAGGACCAAGCCCTCAAAGCCCCACCCACGACCCAAAACCACCACCCCTGCCGCCAGCGCAGCCCGAATTGCCCGAAACATCATTGACCCAGTGAACCGCAGCTTCAGATCTGAAGCAAATCGAGGTCTTTGAGCCTCCTAACACCCGACTGGTACCCTCCCATCTTTCGCTGACCCCACAGACAGCCTTTGTCCCCGGGGGCGGTGAATTCTTGTCACCCCCGAAGGATTTGGGTTTTACCGGCTGAGGGGATACCTAGACTGATCCCCCGACCCAACTTCGGTCACCGCCATGCCCGCCGACACCAAGATTATCGAACTACGGCAATTTCTTGCCGAACGCCTGCCACGGGCTCGGATCGGGGTGGCACCGGAGCGGACGGTTCCCACGGCCCTGCCCACCGGTATCGAATCCATCGACCAGGGCCTCGGAGGCGGGTTGCCCCAAGGATCCTTCACCGAACTGGTCGCCCCTGGAGAAGGCTCTGGCAGCGCCCAGTTCATCCATTCCCTACTGCGACATGCCGCCTCGGCCGGACGCTTCCTGACCTTGGTCGATGGAGCCGACAGCCTGGATGTCGACGCCCTCGAACCGGAAGCCCTGGCCCATCTGCTCTGGGTCCGATGTCGAAATACTGCGGAGGCTCTGCAAACCACGGACCTCCTCCTGCGCGACCGCAACATCGCCCTAGTGGTCCTAGACCTGAAGCTGAACGCCGCCCACGAACTGCGCCGCATCCCGGGAACCCTCTGGTACCGATTCAGCCGACTCATGGAACAACACGGCGGAACCCTACTGATCATCACTCCCCAACCGTTGGTAGCCGGGGCCGCCGCCCGCATCGTTTCCCGAACCCGACTCGACCATCGAGATCTCGACCGCACCCCGGACACCCTAGACCTCCGGTTCGAGACCGAACGGCGTCGAATCCTCGAAGCGAGTGCTCAGCAGAGCGCCTAAAAGCCGATTCCTCGGACCTTGCTCCAGCGCCATGTACGCCGTCATTCACCTCCCCCAATTCGCACTCCAAGCCGCGCTGCGATTGTCACCCGAACTCTGGGGACAACCCGTCGCTCTGGTAGACCCAGCGCGCACCACCCCGGTCGTCTTAGAAACAACCCCGCCCGCCCGGGACGCAGGTGTGGAACGGGGACAGACCGCAACTCAGGCACTGGCACGCTGCACCGACATCCTCATCCGCCACCGCGCCCCCGCACGGGAGTCAGCCACCACCGACGTCTTGCTCCAGTGTGCCTACGGATTTTCTCCTCACCTAGAATCCACCGCCCCGGGCCTGTGCACCTTAGACCTACGTGGATTGAGCCGGCTGCAACCTCCCCAAACAGACGCGCTGCAGACCTGGGCCCAAGAGCTGCGATCGAGCCTCATAACCCAAGGACTCCACGCCCACATCGGCATCGCTACGACTCCAAACATGGCACGGCACGGCGCACAATCCGGTGAGGCCGTACGCATCGTTACCGACGCCGCCGGATTCATTGCATCCCTCCCACTGGCCGCACTCGAACCGTCCAGCGACACCGCCCGAATCCTCACAGGCTGGGGTCTGCACACCGTGGGCCAACTACTCGCCCTGGATCCCAGCGCATTGACCGACCGTCTGGGACTCGAAGCCCTGGGACTCCTCGCTGCGGCTTCCACACGGAACACCCGCCCCCTGAACACCGTCCGACCTCCGGAAGTCTGGACCGAATCCTGGGATTTCGAAGAACCCGTAGAAACGCTCGAGCCCCTGCTGTTTCTGCTGCGCCGCTTCACCGACACCCTGTGCGCGCGGCTCGCACTGGCAGGCCGTGCGGCCGAACGCGTTGACTTGTCATTGCGACTCGAATCCGGGAACCGACTCGAGCGCCAGCTCAACGTCCCGGAACCCACACGCGACGCGGCCGTGCTTCAACGCTTACTAGCAACCCATCTCGACACCGTCCGCAGCGAGAGTGCGGTCGTGGGTTTGCAACTCACGCTGGAGACCACCGTGCCGGTCCAGCGGCAGTTCGGCCTGTTCGAGACAACGCTCAAAGACCCTCGCCAGTTCCAGGAAACTCTCGGACGCATCGCCGCCATTCTCGGTTCGGATCGTGTGGGTACGCCGGTGAGGCTCCAGCAGCACGGGATCGACGCCTTCCGATTAATGCCTCCCGATTTCGAAGGAGTCCCTGCCCTATCCCAATCGCGTCCCGCTCTTCAGGCTCCCGGCCTGCGACGGCTTCGACCCGCCCCCACAGCCACTGTCGAATCGATCAACGGACGACCCGCATCGATCCACTGCGCCATTGCCCACGGCCGACTGGTGGTGACCTTAGGCCCTTGGCGCGCCTCCGGACGCTGGTGGGAGAATGGTGCCTGGCAGCGCGAGGAATGGGATGCCACCACCCTGCGCGGACAAGTCCTGCGTCTGGTTCATCAGCCCGATGGATGGACGGTCGACGCCCTGCTCGACTGAACCCATCGATCCATTGGCTGCCACCGCTTCCAGTCCCGCCTACGTCGAACTGCACACCCGCAGCGCCTTTAGCTTCCTGCGAGGGGCCTCGTTGCCGGAAGAACTGGCTCGTACCGCTGCCAGCCTAGGACTACCTGCACTGGCCGTGTGTGATCGCATGGGCCTCTACGGTGCACCGCGCGTCTTCGACACCGCCCGCGAACACGGCATCCGCCCCATCATCGGCGCTGAATTAGCCATGGACGACGGCTCGGTCTTCCCGGTGCTGGTGCGCTCACGTGAAGGCTACCGCAACCTGTGCCGATTGCTCTCGCAAGCCCACCTCCGGGCCGCCAAAAACGAAGCCACCGTCCGTTGGGAAGAATTGCCAGAATTCGCCGCGGGCCTCGTCGCACTCAGCGGCGATCGGGAGGGGCCGGCCCTACGAGCCATCCGCACTGGACGAGATGCCGATGCGGCCTTGCGCCGACTCCTCCAAGCCTTTGGTGAAGGACACGTCTACGTCGAGATTCAGCGTCAACGCCTCCGCGGCGAAACCCGCTGGAATCAGGCCCTTCAAGATTTGGCCGCTGCACACCGGATACCACTACTGGCTACGGGAGGAGTCAGCCAGGCCACCCCCGAGGGCCGGGAAGTGCTCGATGTCTTCGCCTGCCTCCGTCACCACACGCACCTCGACGCTGCGGGTACTCACCTGAGCATCAACGATGAAGCGCACCTCAAGCCCGCCAGCGCCATGGCTCGGCTCTTCAGCGACCTCCCGAAAGCAGTGACCGAGACCGTGCGACTGGCCGAACGGCTGGAGTTCACCCTAGAAGACCTGGGCTACGAGTTCCCTCGCTACCCAGTGGGCCCCGGCGAAACCATGGAAGGGGTGCTACGCGACTGGACCTTCCGCGGCGCACGCACGCGCTACGGCGGCGAGATCCCAGAAAAGGTGCGCCGGTTGCTAGAGAAGGAATTAACCCTCATCGGACGCCTCGGGTTCTCCGGATACTTCCTTATCGTCGCCGACATCGTCCGCTTCTGCCGCGACGAGGGAATTCTGGCGCAAGGACGCGGCAGTGCCGCCAACAGCGCGGTTTGCTTTTGTCTAGGGATCACGGCCGTCGATCCGCTCAAGTTCAACGTGCTCTTCGAGCGCTTCCTGTCGGAAAGCCGCAAGGGCTGGCCCGACATCGACATCGACCTACCGAGCGGTGAGCGCCGCGAACGGGTCATCCAAGAAGTCTACCGACGCTACGGCCGTCACAGCGCCGCCATGACAGGCACGGTCATCACCTACCGCGGCCGCAGCGCCGCCCGCGAGATCGGCAAGGCTCTGAACCTGCCAACCGATGTGCTGGACCGATTTTCGAGCCTGCAAGCCGGTGGTGATTTCCCTCACACCCTCGAACTCGAGGAGCAAATGCGCCAAGCAGGCCTGCCCGCCGAGCACCCTAGGGCCACCGCCTTCGCCCGACTTTGCCGCCGCATGCGCCGCCTACCCCGGCACCTGGGTCAGCACTCCGGCGGCATGATTCTGTGCCAGGGCGAACTCACCGGAATCGTTCCACTCGAAAACGCCTCCATGGCCGGCCGTGTGGTAGCCCAGTGGGACAAGGACGACTGCGAGGGCTTAGGCATCATCAAGGTCGATCTTCTGGGCTTGGGCATGATGGCTGTATTACAAGACACTATCACCTTAACCACCCAACGCGGCCGCCCAGTAGATTTGTCGCAGCTTCCCAAAGACGACCCTGACACCTACGCCCTCATGCAGCGGGCTGACACCATCGGTGTCTTCCAAATCGAGAGTCGCGCCCAAATGGCCACGCTGCCGCGCATGAAACCCGCCTGCTTCTACGACCTAGTGATCGAGGTAGCCATCATCCGGCCCGGCCCCATTCAAGGCGACCTGGCCCATCCCTATTTGCGTCGCCGCAACGGACTCGAGTCGGTGACCTACCTCGACCCCCGACTCGAACCCATCCTCCAGCGCACCTTGGGCGTGCCGCTCTTTCAGGAGCAAATGCTGGAGATTGCCATGGTCATGGCTGACTTCAGCGGTGACGAAGCCGAGAACCTCCGCAAGGCCCTGAGCTTCCACCGTTCCGACGAGAAGATGGCTCTAGCGACGGCCAAGTTGCGCGAGTCCATGGCGCGCAAGGGCGTTGCTCCGAACGTCATCGAATCCATTGCCAAGGCCGTGGGCTCCTTTGCCCTTTACGGATTCCCCGAATCGCATGCCATTAGCTTCGCGCTGCTGGCCTACGCCAGCGCCTACCTGAAGGTACACCGAACCCCAGAATTCTTCGCCGCGCTGCTCAACAACCAACCCATGGGGTTCTATGCGCCCGCCACGGTGGTGCAGGACGCCAAAAACCATGGAGTCGCCGTGCGACCGGTCTGCGCCGCACGCTCCGACTGGGAGACCCGTGTGGAATCCGACGGGTCGCTGCGCCTGGGTCTGAGCCTGGTCCAGGGCCTCACCGCCTCCCAGGCCGCCCGTCTGCTACAGGAACGCACACGCAAGCCCTTCGCCTCGCTGGACGATTTGAAGTCACGAAGTTCCCTCGGGCCCGAGGCCCTGCGTGCCCTGGCTTCCATTGGCGCACTCAATGCCTGGGCCACCGACCGTCGCTCGGCCCTGTGGCAGACCGAACGCCCGCTGCGTCAGGAAGATTTGGGAGGAGGGCTCCCTGACGGTGGCGTCGTGGACCGCCTCGAAGGCTCAGCCTCCCCGCTGAAACCCATGTCGCCCGAGGAGCGATTGGTCGCCGACTACGCCACACTCCGGCTCACCACAGGCCCTCATCCGATGGCCTTGCGCCGGGGCACTTTGAAGAATGTTTGGCAAAGCGCCCAACTCCAGGAAGCTCCCGACGGCGCCCGCATCCGGGTGGCCGGGCAGGTGATTTGCCGTCAACGCCCCGGCACCGCCAAGGGCGTGTGTTTCCTGAGCTTGGAAGACGAAACCGGTATCACCAACGCCATCGTCTCGCCCGAACTCTTCGAGATCGAGCGCCTGCGGATTAGCACCGAGCCCTTCCTACTGGTGGAGGGCATCGTGCAGCGCCGTCACGGCACGATTCATGTGCGCGCCCTACATCTCGAACGACTCCCCGATCACCACCTCCAGACGTCTGCCTCACACGATTTCGCCTAAGCCAGAATGATTCACTGGAATCGTTCCAGCTAAGAACCTGTCTGGAAAATCCTGCAGAGCAGAACCACTCACCGCGATCTCAACCGGAACAGTCGACCCGAGTTCGTCGCGCTGGTGGACCACTGAAAACGAACCCCGTCGTTCAACGGGGTTCCGATCACCCCACGCCATTGCCGGGGCAAATCGAGTGTGGATTCCTGCAACTCCACCTCAGTAGCCAGTGACAACCAACTCAACACCCAGAGGTCATCCC
Organism: Verrucomicrobiota bacterium; assembly: GCA_039796015.1. Lineage (GTDB taxonomy): Bacteria > Verrucomicrobiota > Verrucomicrobiia > Limisphaerales > UBA9464 > SXXZ01. The sequence goes on along the minus strand of JBDKKQ010000326.1, from coordinate 4,093 downwards.
CGAAGCCGGTGAGTTCCAGACGTAGGGGAACCGCGGTCACCGAGACGGCGGCTCGGTTGTCCGTGACGTCCACATCCGGCGTGAGCGTGCTGGCCACCCACTCGAAGCGCGTCACGGCCTCCACCGGGATCCGAACGCGGATGAGCGCGGTCCACTCGGATTTAGCGGGCAAGGTGCCGATGATGAAACTCACTCCGGTGGCGCCGGTTTGAAAACTCCCACCGTCTCCAAGCGTCGCTCCCAGAAACTCTGCCGAACTCGGTAGATTGAGGCTGCCCGTGATATTAGTGGCCGGCAGCGGCCCCAAATTGCGGACCTTGAGGCTCAGACGGAACTCCGACCCCACGACCACGGGTTCCGCCGAGGACGCAAGGGAGACATCAAAATCAGCCGTGGTTCCCACGAGGAAATCCTGCACCGAGACAGCCGCCCCAGCTGCCGTCTCCACGGTGATCCGACCGCTGACAGCGCCCACAGGAACCCGGGCCGTCAACCCATTGGTCGTCGCGCTGACCACCGAGGCCGCGACCCCGCTGAACCGCACGATTGCCGGCAAACCTAGGTCCACGCCGACGATACGCACTTCCGTACCCACCCCGCCCAAGGCCGGAGAAAACCCACTGATCACCGGAACCGGCCCTTGAATGGAAATCGGTCCGCCGGAGGCTTCACCTCCGGGCGTCACCACCCAGACCCATCCTGAAGAGGCGCCCTCCGGCACCAGGGCCGTGATGCGGCGATTGTCCACGACCGTGAAGACTTTTGCCGCAAGCCGGTTGGTTCCAAAAAGGACGGCCGATGCTCCCAAGAGATTGGTCCCGCTCAGCGTCACGGTCTCTCCGACCTTCACGAGGTTCGGATTGACGGTGCTCAGTTGCGGAGACGCATGAAACAAGGTTAAGGACTCATCAGTCCCAGAACTTCCTGAAACCGTCACAAATCCAGTTCCCGCACCGACGGGCACCTTCACCGTCACTTGCGTGGCCGTGACGGACACCGGCGTCGCCGAAGCTCCGCCGAAGAGCACCTGTGTCACCCGGGACAACCCGAAACCGCTGACAGTCACCAAAGTCCCCGCCGCACCGTTGGATGGCGAAAACCCATTGATCCGCGGAGCGAGTACAAAATTAGACACCGTGATGAAGCGCCCTCCCGGCGACTCCAAAGTCAACGGTGCGGCCGCCGGCGCTCCCGACGGGACGACCACCGTCATGAGCATGTTGGACACCACCGTAAGATTGGTTGTGCTGACTCCACCGAAGGAAACCGAAGACACCGCGCGAAAGCTGCGACCACTCAAGGTGAGTGTGTCCCCGACCCGAGCCCGAGACGTGAAGGCCGTAACCCAAGGCGCGAGGTAGAAGTAGCCACTGGTCGTCGTCGCACCGGCATTGTTGGTCACGGTGATGGGGCCCGTCATGGCTCCGGGCGGCACCACCACCGAAACGGAACCTTCCGTCACGGTGTCCCAACCAGCCCGAATGCCGTCAAAGAACACACCCAAGCGGTAGTTGGGATCGGTGGGATCCAGAAAGTTGGAACCAGTGAGTGCCACAGAGTCTCCGGGAACACCGCGCACCTTGTCGGCATCGGTGAAGGCACCGTTGCGGGCGAACCGCTGCACCACCGGCGGCAACTGGAAATTCCAAGGTGTTTGAGTTTGACCAAACGCATTTTCAACAAAGATCGGCCCAATGGTAGCCCCCAGAGGGACCCGCACCGAAATTTGATAATACCCCAGTCCCAAGGACCGAATGGACTCCACGGTCGCCGGCGTAAAGTTAAAGGTGACCGCCGTCAGGGGAGGATTGAGGAAATTCAGCCCAGTGATAGCGATGAGCGCTCCAGGCTGAGCACGGTTGGTGGAAATAGCCGTCAACTGTGGAGCCCCCTGCCCCAGCAGAACTAGGGCACCCCATCCGCACCAGGCCCAAAGGAGGGCCATCCAAGAACAGCATCGATTCATGATTGATGAGTGTGTCCGTCGTGTGTCGCAAAACAGATATCACCGACGACAACGATAAGAACGACGAGTCCATCTTCGCCGGCAGACGTCAAAATTCACACCCCGAATCCGAGACCATGGGCATAAAGACCCCACCTCTCTGATCCCTTGAATAAGGACCTATTAACTACGTCTCACCCCCACAACCGTGAATACCAAGACCCCTGACGGCAGCTTTCCTTGCGAAGGTACCCCGTCCCGGCCGGCAAGACTTCTCCGTTGGTCCCTCAGGGGATTTCCCGTCATCGGGGTCCAGTCACGTTCCTAGATTATTTTCCAACCCCAAGAACGAACCTTCATCGGGAGGCTCGCGACCCTTGGATCGACTTTTCCCTCAAAATACCTGTCTCTAACCGCTCTGAACACAATGAATGCCTCGTTCATGCGTCCATCCCGCAACACCCTTGGGCTAATCTTGCTCTGTTTGGGAACTACCGTTGGATGCGACACCGGGTCGAAGACCGTGGTCCACACCGCACCGCCAGCGCCGACCGTGAGGACTGTGATCGTCCAAGCCCCCTCGGTTCCGGCTGCCTTGGGCAACCGGTCGACCCCGGGAGTGGATCCGGTGATCTCATCAACCCCACCGCCTCCGCCTCCGCAACCCACTCCTGCCCCGGTGGCCCAACCGCCAGCCCCGATAGACCCCTCGGCCTCGGTGGCAGTTCTGGTTCCGCCGCCCCTGCCCGGCCCAGTGGCCGATGTAGTGCAACTCACCCGTGGCGGACTCGACGAAGGCGTGGTCGCTGAATATATCACCAATATCCGGGAACCCTTCGCCCTCGGAGCCAGCCAGATCGTCTATCTGAATGACCTAGGGGTGTCCTCCAATATTATCCATGTATTGATGCGAAAGGCGGCTGCGATCCAACCGGAAAGCCCAGCACCCGCCCTTCTGAACGCCTCAGCACCCCCGGTTCCCCAGTCGATCCCCACGAACCTAGCCCCGCCGCCGGTGGCTCCGACGGCGATCACCACCACCTTCGAAGGCACGCCGCCACCGCCGCCGCCCTCCTCGACCATTGTTGTCCCTGCACCGGTAGCCCAGACCGTTGTCAACCAGCAGGTCTTTTATCAATCACTCTCCCCCTATGGCAGTTGGATGGAAGTCCCTGGCTACGGATGGTGCTGGCGCCCGTCGGCCTCGGTGGCAAACCCGACATGGCAACCCTACTGCGACGGTGGATCGTGGCTGTGGACCGATGCGGGTTGGTATTGGAACTCGACCTACACTTGGGGCTGGGCTCCGTACCATTATGGCCGCTGGCATCAGCATTCCAGCTTCGGTTGGGTATGGAATCCGGGTTATGACTGGGCACCGGCCTGGGTCGCTTGGCGCAGCTCCCCGAGCTACTGCGGCTGGGCTCCGCTGCCTCCGGAATGCCGATGGAGCGCCAACGTGGGTTTCTCGTGGGTCAATGGCAGCACGGCCGTCAGTATCGGGTTTGGCATCGGCACAGCGGCCTGGTATGCGACGACCTGGGACCGTTTCGGTGATCACCACCTTTATCATCATCGACTGCCGCGCCATCAAGCCGAGCGTTTCGTTCGCGATAGCAACGTCCAGGTGGCCAGCGGTCAGGGCGTGAACATCCGTGGCAACAACAACACGGTGATCATCAATAACGGAATTTCCCGAGAGGAAGTCCAGAAGCACAGTCGCGAGGAGATCCGGCGCACGGAACTCCGCGACGTCAACAGCCCGGCGGCCGCTCAAGCCTTCGCCAACTCGCGACCCAACCCCTCGGGAGGCCGGCCCGCTGAGGTGGCCGTGTACCGCCCGGCGGTGCCGACCCATGCTTCACGCCCGCCAGAATCGGTCCTCAAGCGACCGGAAGTTTCGCGATTGGCTCCCAACCCAAACTCCGCCGGCCTGCCAGATCGCATCGGCATCTCACCGCTGAATTCTCGACCAATGACGGTTCCATCGGCCGCTGGCTCGCTGAGCCCGAACCGGCCGGCCAACATCCCGTCTGCCAACGTGGCACCCGCCTCGTCTCCCGGCCGGCCCGCACCCCTCCCAACGAGCAGTCCGACGGAACGATTGACGCAGACGCTGCCCCCCACGACGCGTCCCGGAAGCGGAGG
>JBDKKQ010000325.1:0-7030 GCA_039796015.1 Verrucomicrobiota bacterium | reverse complement strand
TTCCCAGAGGTCAGCACGGCTCCGAGGCGGGTGCTCATCGCTTGGGATGCCGTCGTTCCTGCCGCCAATCGAGGTGGCACTGGCTCTGTGTTGGCTCCCAGGTGACCCACCAACCGGAGGTAGTGGTGGAGTTGATGGGAGCCGGTCGGATAGGCGGTTCGGGGAGCAGTGATACTCGTTGGCGTCGTCGTCAGTCGCTGCACCTCCGCCTGGGTTCGCTTGCGCATGCGCACCGCGCCTGGGACCGGTCGGACACCATCGGTGAGCAGCCAGCTTCGAAGACCTCCCCCCAATCCGACCCGCCTCGGAATGCCTGCCCACCAGGTCTCCAGCGCAGAACGCAGGGAGTTGGGAAAGATCACCGCCAAGTCGGCATCGATTGAGCGCAGGCGGCGCGCCACCGACAGAAATCTCTCGCCGGTCTTAAAGGTTTGCACCGCATCCACCGCAGGATGAGAGATCCAGAGATCGTGGAGTTTTTCTGGGCAGAGTAGGGTGATCTGCGCCTCGGGGAAGCGTTCCCGAAGGCGGAGAACTGCTGGGGTCGTCATCACGGCGTCTCCCAGCCAGTTCACGCCCCGAATGACGATGTGCCGGGGGGTGATGAGGGTGGAGTTCATGAGGTCGGACCCGAGGCCTGGTCGTGCGGCCTCTGATTGGCCGTGGGGGGTTTCCACCGTCGATGAACCCAGAACCAATTCGCCGGATCTCGGCGCACGGCGATGTCGAATTGTCGATGGATCTCGAGGGTGATGTCCTCCAATGAACGTTCTTGTCCGTGTTCGTCGTGAGTGGGAATCACCGGGCCGACTTCGATTCGCCAGCGCGCTAGGTTAGTGCGGTAGCAAATGGCCATGGTCAGAAGCGCCTTGTAGCGTAGGGCGATGACGGCTGGAGCAGGACTGCAGGAACAGTCACGCCCGAGAAATGGCAGCCACAGCCCCTTGCCTCCACCGTGTTGGTCCGAGAACAGGGCCAGTATGGACTTATTTTTATTGAAGAGCTCGGAGACGGCTTGGACCGCATTGTGCCGCTCGATGAACTCGACTCCGGTCAGGGCCCGCAGACGTTGTAGGGCCGTGTTGAGGGGGGTAAACCGTTGGGCCCGGTAGGTCGTCGCTAAATGCCAATCGGGCCAGTGCCCCTGCACATGCGCCAGCAAGTCGAAGCCGCCGAAATGGCCTGTGGCGACGACCAGGCGCTCGGCACCGCTTTGCAATAGGTCGTCAAGACCCACGAACTCAATGCGTGCTAACAACTCTTTGGAATCCATGCCCGGGGTGCGGATGGCGCAAGCGTAGGCCTCCCCGATGCGTCGAAAGTTCTCTAGGGCCAAGGACTGTATTTCCTTCGGCCTCAACTCGGGGAAGGTCTTGGCAATGTTGTCTTCGGCCACGCGGCGGTGGCGGCGATCGAGTCGGCAAGCCAGGCCGCCGAGCAGACGCCCCAATCGAGCGACCGTTACCAGTGGTAAGCAACGGATCGAACCCAACAGGGCGAACAGCAACCATTCAACAACTCGGGAAAACACAGCTTGGGCGGGAAGTTGCCACGAAGGTGGGGATCATTCCAAGGCCTCGCGCATGGCCTTGAACCAGTCTCCGCCATCGTCTTTATCCACCGGTCGGGCGGCTGCCTCATCGGCGTCCTCGACGCATTCGGGCGGGAGTTCTCGCAGGAAAGGGGAGGGGTGACAGGGCATGACCTGGTCGTAGCGCCGGCGTCCTGAGCAGTGGCTGATGCGCAAGGTTTCCTGGGCTCGGGTAATGCCGACGTAGAAGAGACGGCGTTCTTCGTCGAGGGTTCCCTCATCCTTGCTGCGGGAGTGGGGCAGGAGACCGTCTTCCACTCCCACGATGTGGACATGAGGAAACTCAAGACCTTTGGCGGCGTGCATGGTGATGAGGGTCACCTGGTCTCCGGTCGTGTCCTTCTCTTCCTCGCGTTCTTGATCCAGGGTGATCCCTGCCAGAAACTCATCGAGCCGGTCCATGGGCTTGCCGAGAAACTCTGGGACGGCGTTGGGCAACAGCGGTCCGCTGGGCCGTGGGGCGGGTGTCATGTCCGAGAGCAATCCCTCGGGATCGTTCTCTAGGTCCACGGGTTTGGTAGACTTCTTGGGGGCTGTCTCCTCGCGCTTCTTGCGACGGGCCTCGGCGGTCAATTCGCCGTCCAGATCATCGATGAGTTCTTGGATGTTGCGCACCCGGTTGTCGGCCACGTCTTGGTTTTTTTCGGCCCTGCGCAAGTCTGCCAAATAACCGGTTTCCTCGAGCCAATGATCGGCCCAGTTGCTCAGGCAAATGGGTGAGTTCTGGAGCAGGGGAGCCCGCGTTGTATCAATCCAGTGGGCGAAGGCGGTGATAGAATCGCGCGTCCGTGCCTGAAAGGAGGCCAGCACGTCGGTGTGCCTCATGATGGTGTACACGCTGGCTTTGCGGTCAGCGCTGAAGGCCAGAAGTCGCTCCATGGTGACATCGCTGAGTCCCCGGGCCGGCTTATTGGCGATGCGCAGCAAGTTCACATCGTCGTTCGGATTTACGAAGCTCTTGAGGTAGGCGAGAATGTCTTTGATCTCGCTGCGATCGAAGAAACTCTGGCCGCCGATCAACCGGTATCGGATCCGCGCCTTGCGCAGAGCCGCTTCGATGGGGCGCGACTGGATATTCGTGCGGAACAGGATGGCCTGCTTGCCCCAGTTGATCTGCTGGGTGAGTCGGTCGTACTCGATGTTCTCCGCCACGGTCCGGCCTTCGGTCTCGTCGGTGTCGAAGGCGTAGAGGGTGATTTTGCTGCCTTCACCTTTGGCCGACCACAGGCTCTTTTCACGTCGCCGCGTGTTCTGTCGGATGACGGCGTTGGCGGCGCGGAGGATGATGTTGGTGGAGCGGTAATTTTGCTCCAGCTTAATGATTTTGACCTCGGGGTAATGCTTTTCGAGGTCTAGAATATTGGCGATCTCGGCCCCGCGCCACCCGTAGATGGATTGGTCATCGTCACCCACCACACAGAGGTTTCGTGAGGCGCTGGCCAGATGATTGATGAGCTCGAACTGGCTGGCGTTGGTGTCCTGATATTCGTCGACCATGACATAGCGGTACTTGCGCCGGCAGGCTTCCAGAGCTTCAGGATGTTCCCGAAAAAGCCGCAAGGTCAGGAGGATGAGGTCGTCGAAGTCCACGGCATTGCAGGCGTGGAGGGCGCTCTCGTAGCGGCGAGCCACGTGTTCAGCCAGGGCGCGAACCGAAGGGTCTTCGAAGCCACCGCGGCTGCCGCCATTCTTGAACTTGCTGAGCATGGACAGCACGGCTCCGGCATCGGTCTTTTCTCCCTTGGCCGAGATTTGGCTCAGAATCTTTTTCATCGCGGCGAGTTGGTCGCCGGTGTCGTAGATGACGAAGTTCTTTTTGTAGCCCAGTTTCTCGATGTGTTGTCGGAGGATCCGCACACAGAGCGAGTGGAATGTGCACAAGGTGGGGCGTTCAAGGAACGGGTCTTCCGGCGCCCCGGGATCCTGACGAGATTTACGTACCTTAGGGATCATCTCGTTGACCCGCTCGAGCATCTCCTTGGCGGCCTTGTTGGTGAAGGTCACCGACAGGATATGACCGGGAGCGATGCCCTTGCCGATCATGTGGGCGATCCGGCAAGTCAGGGTGCGCGTCTTGCCCGTGCCGGCTCCGGCCAGGATGAGGACCGGACCGGAGTGGGTGACCACGGCTGCTCGTTGCTGCGGATTGAGCGATCCCAGATCAAACATTGGGGGCCGGAGGATGAGGCGCAACGGTACGGGGTCAAGGGGCACCCCAAGGCATCCCGTGTTTTCCCTCGGAATCTCCACCTGAGCGGAGACTCCGAGAGGGGTATCACTCGGGATCAGGCGCGGCGTTCGCGGATGGAGGCCAGCAGGTCGGCGACGACCTCGCCCCGGGGCTTCGCACCCACATTGCCCTTGCCGTGCAGGCGGACACTAACGACCCCGGCCTCGAGGTCGCGTTGGCCGACGACCAGCATGGTGTGAACCTTGGAAGTTTCGGCGTCGGCGATCTTCGCTTTCACGGGGTTGGCACTCCAGTCGCCTTCCACGCGGACGAACTGAGCGCGCAGCTCAGCGGTGATCGACTTGGCATATTCCACCAGCGGCGCCTCGTCGTTGAGCGTCAGGACACGCACCTGTTCGGGGGCCAGCCAGAGCGGGAAGTTGCCCGCATAGTGCTCGATGAGGAAGCCGATGAACCGCTCGTGCGTGCCCAGCGGGGCGCGGTGAATGCACAGCGGAGTCTTTTCGGTGTTGTCCCGGTCGCGGTAAGTCAGGCCGAAGCGGGCGGGCACGGCGAAATCGACCTGGTTGGTGGCGATGGTGAATTCGCGGCCGATGGCGCTCCAGACCTGCACGTCGATCTTGGGTCCGTAGAATGCCGCCTCGTTGGCCACCTCCACGTAGTTAATGCCGGACTCGATGAGGACCTGCCTAACCATGTCTTCGGTCTTCTTCCAGAGTTCGGGTTCGTTGACGAACTTTTGACCCAAGCGTGCCGGATCATGGGTGCTGAAGCGCATTTGGTAGCGGTCGAGCCCAAAAATCTTGAAGTACTTCAGGTACATCTCGTTGACCGCCCGGAACTCCTCGGCGAACTGCTCGGCCGTGCAGTAAATGTGCGCGTCGTTCATGTTCATGCTGCGGACGCGCATGACACCGAAGAGCTCTCCGGACTGCTCGTAGCGGTAGCAGGTGCCGTATTCGGCGAGCCGTAGCGGCAGGTCGCGATAGCTGCGCGGTTCCGCCGCAAAGATGCGGTGGTGATGCGGGCAGTTCATCGCCTTCAGATAATACCGTCCGCCCAGAAGGGTGATCTCGGTTTCCAGTTTCTGGATGTCGTGGCGAACCTGCTCTTCCGTGTAGCCGCTGGGGTTGGGTGCAATGGCCTTGCCCATGCCTTCGGCGAGTTGGATGAGGTCGGCACGGCGTTCCATGAGCGCATCGCGCTTCTTCCGTTCGTCCTCCTCGAGCATTTCCATCGGGGGGAACATGGACTCGGCGTAGTACGGGAGGTGGCCGGAGGTCTTGTACATCTTCTCCTTGGCCAGATGGGGCGTCTTGACGCGCACGTAGCCAGCCTGGAATTCGGTTTCCTTGGCCAACCGTTCCAACTCCTCCACCAGCACGGTCCCTTTCGGTAGCCACAGCGGCAGGCCGGGCCCGACATATTCTGGATCCATGGCGAAGAGCCCCATCTCGGTGCCGATCTTTCGGTGGTCGCGCTTGCGGGCTTCCTCCTGCATCAGGAGCCAGTTGTCCAACTCCTCCTTGTTCTTGAAGGCCGTGCCGTAGAGGCGCTGGAGTTGGGGGTTCTTCTCGTTGCCTCGAAAATACGCGCTGGCGACCTTCAGGAGCTTGATGCCCCCGGGCTTCACGTTGCCCGTGCGCATCACGTGGGGGCCGGCGCACAGATCCACGAACTCGCCGTTCTTGAAGAAGCTGATGGGCTCACCCTCGGGGATGTCGCCCATGCGTTGCACCTTGAAGGTCTGACCCTTGCCCTCGAAATAGGCCAACGCCTCGGCCCGGGTCTGGATCGACTTCTCGAAGACTTGGTTCTCCTTGGTGATCTTCCGCATCTCCTCTTCGATCTTGGGGAAGTCTTCGGGAGTGAAGCGGTGCTTCAGGTCGAAATCGTAGTAAAAGCCCTCTTCCGTTGGGGGACCAATGTCCAACAACGCATCGGGCCAGAGTCGCAGGACTGCGGCCGCCAAGATGTGCGCGCAGGAGTGACGCAGGCGCATCAACTCGTTCATCTGCTCCCGCTGGTCCAGCGTCTTGCGCTGAACCTCAGACTTGGCGGATTCAAACTGGGGTTGTTGTTCGTCGTTCATTCAGGAATCGGGATTGGCAGCAGATGGACGCAAATAAAGGCAGAAGGGGGGCGGTTGTGGCAACTCTCGGAGACGTCTCCAGGGGAGATGAGGGGGACGCTGGAGTGGGGCCCAGACTTGTTTATCTCGGGAGAGTCGTCGACTTGGGTACGAAGAGTCCGAGCGAGGCCGTGTAGCCGTGCAGGAAATTTTGGCGGGCCACCGGACCCAACTCGCCGTGTCCGAAAAACCCGGTGATGGCAGTGCTGCCCAGTTGATCTTGCACGAGGCCCGCGTCGTGGTTTGGGGTGCCAAAGAGCCGGGATCCGCGGCCATTGCAAACGGTCAGGCATCCCCCGTAAATCGGGCGTCCGCCCAACTGTGTGCGCGATTGTGCCAGCAGGGCCGACAGTTCTGCGTCGGCTGTCTCCGAGTCGCGTCGCTGGAACTGGAGGGTTTGTCCGGTGCGCGGGTAGGCCCCGACGGCCAGGGCTCCATTCTTGGGGTCTCCACCCAAAAGATTGCGGACTAAGAAATCACCGCAGTGCAATTCCTCGCGGTACTCATCGATGGCAAGGCCTACGAAGAGGTTGTTTTGGCTTTTCTTACGGTCCTCCTCATTCATGCCCTCGAAGGTCTCCATCAAGACCGAATAGGCAGGACGATTGCCGATCCTTAAGATGAAATTTCGGTCCGCTCGCGTTATGGTCCAACTCTCGCCGATGGGCGTGCACCCTTGCGACACCACCGTTTCAAGAGTGACATCCCCACAGAGAGCTACGGCAACGAGTCCCTGTTCATGGACTCCGCCATTGAAGTAGACCTGACATTGCTCGGCCGAGAAATCGCCACTAGCCAAGCCGCCGACAGCAGGGATGCCGGGGTAGGCCGTATTCCATTGCCGCAGCCACGCCTCGCCGTTGAGGTGGAACGGGCTAGCAAAAACGAGCCAGCCATTGACTTGCTCCGGGGGGAGGCCGGTTTTCTGAATCCACGACGGCGCGTCTTCCATGGCGTTGATTGCGTCGTTGTCGAAGTGGAAGCCCTTCAGAGTGGCCCCGGGAAGGTGGTAAAGCCCGAGTACGAGGTCGGCTCCTTCTTCAAACTCGTTGCCATCGGAAATTAATCCCACGCCGGAACAGCCTGCCAGGCAGGGAATCCGCCCATGGACACGCAG
>JBDKKQ010000324.1:0-15917 GCA_039796015.1 Verrucomicrobiota bacterium | reverse complement strand
ACGCGCAGACCGCGCGTCTCATGTCCGACGGGGCTGGGGGTATTGACGAGGGTTTCCAGGAAGGTCAGCGATTGCGAACGCATACCTCGGGAGTTTGCCTCAGGTGACAGGGGGTGCCAAGTGGGACCCGTGATCTGTCCACGGTCAGTGACTCGTCGTGTCGGGCTGCCGACGGAAGCGATTTTCTAGGAGGAGGCGCCAAACCATCCACGCCGCCTCAATGGCGATGTCCCGTGACATCTTTGAGACACCCTGCTCCCGATCAGTGAAGATGATGGGAACCTCGACGATCTTAAGGCCCCGACGCCAAATGCGATGGGTCAGTTCGATTTGGAAACTGTAGCCGTTGGCTGTGACCGAACTGACATCGATGGCTGCCAACGTCTCCCGTCGGAAGCATTTGAAGCCTCCGGTCGGGTCGCTGAAGGGCATGCCGGTGATCATTCGGGTGTAGAAGCCGCCCCAGAGGGAGAGCAGCAGTCGGGGCAGCGGCCAATTGATGACGCGAATGCCGCCCGAGTAGCGTGAACCCAGCACCAAATCCGCCTTCTGTTCCTGGGCCGTTTGGAGAAAGCGGGGGATGTCTGCCGGATTGTGGGAGAAGTCGGCATCCATCTCGAAGATGAACCGATAATCCTGGCTCAAGGCCCACTGAAACCCTGCCACATAGGCGCGACCCAGACCGTCTTTCACTGTGCGGTGCAGCACATGGACCCAAGGGTTTTTCGAAGCAAGCTCATCGGCGATCTGGCCGGTGCCGTCGGGCGAGTTGTCGTCTACCACCAGCAAATCGACGGGCACGGGCAGCGAGCCAAGTCGGCGAACCAACTCGGGCAGGTTTTCCCGCTCGTTGTAGGTCGGTACGATGATGAGCGTCTCGGCCGGCATAAGTCTTCGCAGGCAATGTAACGGTCCATGATGGCTCTGAACAAATGCGAAATTCCAGGAGTTGCCTGCGGATGCTTGCATCGGAGCGTTTCTTGGGGAGCCTTGGGTCCATGAAGATTCCTCGTAGGGCATTCGTGGGCTCATCACTGGCGGCCATCGCGGGCGGTCGGCTCAATGCCGCCAATTCGAAGTCGGGCCTGAAAGTCCGTCGGGAGGCGGATGCTCGAGCCAAGCCGCCCTTGGTCATTTCAACCTGGCCCTTCGGCAAGCCTGCCAACGACCGCACACTGGAGGTGTTTCGTTCTGGAAAATCCGGCTTGGACGCCGTGGAGCAGGGGGTGCGATTGGCTGAGGACGACCTTTCCAATGCCAGCGTGGGTCTTGGAGGGATTCCCGCGGCTCATGGTGTGGTCCAGTTGGATGCCTGCATCATGTCCGGTCCGGGACATAAGGCTGGATCGGTGGCTGCGGTCGAGGGATTCAAGCACCCGGTCTCCATCGCGCGCCGCGTCATGGAGGAAACCCGCCACGTGATGCTGGTGGGCGAGGGGGCTCAGCGCTTCGCCCGTGAGCGAAAGTTTGAGGAAGGACCCGCGGTCACGCCGGGTCAGAAGGCAGCCTGGGAAAACTGGAAGAAGGCGCAGGAGGCTGAGAAGGCCAAGATACCGAACCACGACACTATCGCTCTTCTTATGCTGAGTCCGTCGGGCGATATCTTTGGGGCGTGTTCCACCTCAGGGTGGGGATATAAGATTCAGGGTCGGGTGGGCGATTCCCCCATCATCGGTGGCGGGCTTTACGTGGACAACGCGGTGGGCGGCGCTGGCGCCACCGGCATTGGTGAGAACGTGATGCGCTATTGCGGCTCGTTCTTGGTGGTGGAGTTCATGCGGCAGGGCATGTCTCCGACCGAAGCCTGCCTGGCCACGTTGCACCGGATTGCTTCCATGGACCCCAAGGGCTACGACCTCAGCATTAACTTCATCGCCCTCGACAAGCGGGGGCGTTTCGGCGCGGCGGGTACCGGTCAGGGTTTCCAGTATTCGGTGGCCTGCGATGACTACAGCAAGGTGCTACAAAGTCCGGGTGTCACCCAGAAGCCGGTCGGGCCCCTGGGCGGCAATCGTCTTTAATCGAGCGGCGGCGGATCTGGTTGGCGGCTCGAGTTGAGGCCGGGTCACTTTGAACCGGCGGGCAACGGCACCTGACCGGGCCGGCTTAGGTAATAAAGAAGATCCCGGGTCTGCTGTTCGGTCAGGTTAGCGATCAGGCCTTCGGGCATCATTGAGATGGCCGTGGCCTCGATTTTACGAATCTCTGAGCGGGGCAGTGTAACCAGTTCGTTGGCCGTCTGCAGGGTGATCCCGCTCGCGTCCTGGGACTTGATCATGCCGGTGAGCACTCGCTCGTCCTTCGTCTCGATGGTCGAAGCGAGGTACTCGTTAGGAATCACCGCGTTGGGGTAGAGGATATTCTGGAGCAAGTAGTCGAGATCGGCGCGATTGGCCCCGGTGATGTCCGGACCGACATTGCCGCCGCTGTCGAAGAGGTGGTGGCACTGGGCGCAAATTTGATTAAAGACCACGCGACCCCGGGGGCCGTCGCCGGGTTGAGATCCACCGGCCCCGTAGAGTCGCTTCACCCGTTCTACTTCGGCCTTCATGTCCGGGCTGGTTTCTTTCATCACCCCCCAGATCTGAGTCAGGTCGCTGGCCAAGGTGGGGTCTTTGAGTGAGCGCAACTGGCGAACGAGGTCTGCGGTCAGGGCGGCCTTCGGAACCGAGCCTCCACGAACCGCTTCTACTAGGGGGCGAGCGTAGGTGGATCGAGAGGCTAAGGTGTTCAGGGCATCTCGCTGTTCGGGGGCAGTGAATTGCGAGAATCCGGCCAGGAGCACGGAGGGGGTCTTGGCATCGTCGAACCCGGCCAGGCCGCGCAGCGCGGTAGCCCGGATGCCGGGTTCGGTGGTGAGTTTTTGGAGGAGAGGCACCAGGGCTGCATCTCGGGTTCGGAGCAGGGTCTCCAAGGCTGCGGTGCGGTCCGCGGAGGCGGCGTTGGAATCCGAGGCAATGGCGCGCAGAGAATTTAAGGCTCGGGCACTTCCGAAGACAGTCCCTAGATTCCGGGCCAATCGCTGGGTCTCCGCGTCGGGGGCTGCGACCAGTATGGACTCCAACTCGTTCCACCCGGTTGGAGCAGTCACTCCGTTACGTCCGCGTAGGGCGGCCTCCATGCCTCGCAGCACATCTAGTCGAAGGGCGATGTCGGGTGAGGCCGCCGCCAGAGCCGTTAGCCGGTCGAGAGGCCCCTCGGCCAAAAGCACGGAAGAGAACAGGCTCAAGCCCAGCGTCCAGAGGCACCCGTTCCGAAACCATTGCGTGGATTTCACGCCGGTGAGGCTACGCAGGAGTGGGAGGGCAGCAAGCTGTCGTTGACCTCAAACATTGTTTGGGGCTTTGCCATTGGGGGGCTTTGATCTGCGGAGGGGGAAATACTCATTGCACCTACCAACTGTGCTGTGCCTAAGTTCCGCGCCTTTCCGGGGGAAAACCCCGGGAATGGTGGGTTTCACGACGTTAGGGATATTCATGAAGCGCTGGCGCATGCAAGTCTTGTACTCGGGTCGGGTACAAGGCGTGGGTTTTCGCTATCAGACGAAACGGCAGGCGACGGGCTTCGAGGTATCTGGAACGGTGCGGAACTTGCTTGATGGACGGGTTGAACTGGTCGCCGAGGGCGAGCGGTCCGAGTTGGAAGAATTTCGGAAGGCAATCCGTGAGTGCGGGTTGGGTCCGATGATCCGTAACGAGGACGTGACATGGGCCGAGGCCACGGGCGGTTTCCGGGGTTTCGAGATCGTGCGGTAAACGAGAATGAGGTACGCCATTATAGCTGACATCCATGGGAACCTAGAGGGTCTCCAGCGGGTGCTTGCCGACATCCAGGAACAGAAGTGTACCCATGTCGTGTGTCTGGGCGATGTCGTCGGATATGGCGCCAACCCGAAGGAGTGTCTCGACATCGTGCGTGGGATGAACATCCCCACGGTCAAGGGCAACCATGACGAATACATCGGCCTCGATGAAGACCCCGAGGGATTTAATGACGCCGCGGCCGAGGCGGTGGCTTGGAGCCGTTCCCAATTGACGGCGGACGACCGCAAGTGGTTGAGGGAACTCAAGTATTTCCGTTTGGTGGCCAATTTCTCCATCGTCCATGCGACCTTGGACGGCCCCCAGCGATGGGGTTACGTGTTCGAGAAGCTGGAGGCTGCTGCGAGCTTCACCTACCAGAACACCCAGTTGTGCTTCTTCGGTCACACTCACGTGCCGGTGGCCTTCATCCGTGATACCGGGGTACGGGGTGGGCAGTACTCGAAGCTGAAGATCGAACCAGGCCGTAAGTATTTCATTAATGTGGGCAGCGTCGGTCAACCGCGTGACGGCGACCCCCGTGCGGCTTACGTGGTGTACGATTTCCCGACCCAGACCGTGGAGCTACGTCGCCTCGAATACGATATTCCGACGACCCAGAAGAAGATCTTGGACGCGGGTCTCCCGCCTCGATTAGCTCATCGCTTGGCATCTGGCCGCTGAGTTTTTCGGGCAGGTTTTCCGGGCGAGCTGTTCGATTAAAACGGTTTGCATTCAGGTTCGCAAAAGGCTCTCAAAAGGCTCCGGTGGTTTATGGTCTGGGTTCCTGTGGTCGCGTGAAGATCCTTATCCTCAAGCCAAGTTCCCTGGGAGACGTGATCCACGCGCTCCCCGTGCTGCGGCTCCTGCGGCTTGAGTTTCCGGAGGCTCAGATAGATTGGTGGATTCTCCGCGGGCTGATGCCTCTCCTCGAGGGCGATCCCGATTTGCGTCGTCTCATTCCTTTCGACCGGAAAGATTGGGCCAAGCCGCGTCATTGGCCCTCGGTGTTTAGCCTGGTGCGCCAGCTCCGATCCGAGCGCTACGACTGGATTCTGGACCTCCAAGGCTTGGCCCGCTCAGCATTGTTTGGCCGGGTGTGTGCCAGTGCTGGTACTCGTTATGTCGGGGTGAGGGACTGGCGAGAATTGGCCCCGTTATTCCAGGGCGAATCAGTGCCTCGGCCTTCGCCACAAGCCCATGCTGTGGACTGGCAGCGGGCCCTGTTGACACACTTGGGAGTGCCTCTGCGCGCCGGTTGGGAATGGATTCCTCGTCGGCAGGCGGCGGCGGAGCGCTTGAGGCAGGAGTTTGCCGAGTTGTCCCAAGGTCGCTGGATCGGTCTTCAACCGGGGGCTCGCTGGGACAACAAGCGGTGGCCGGTGGCTCGGTTTGTGGAACTCATGGGTCTTCTGTCGCGATCCCACCCGGGGCACCAGATCGCTATTTTTGGAGGGCCTGATGATTTAGCCTTGGGTCGGGCTTTGGCGTCGGCCGATCCGGGGCGCTGTTTGGATTTGACGGGTCGTCTGACGTTGCCGGGCATGATCGAGGCTTTGCGTTGTGTGGACCTGTTGGTGACCAACGACACGGGCCCGATGCATGTGGCCGCGGCCCTAGGCAAGCCGGTGGTGGCGGTGTTCGGTCCGACGGATCCTTCGAGGACCGGTCCCTATGGCCAGGTGGAGTTCGTGCTACGGGCCCCGCAACCGCCGGCGTGTGCCCCCTGTTTAAAGCCCGTTTGCCGTTACTCGGAACCGCTGGCTTGCCTGAATCGGATCACAGCCGCCCAGGTGGCTGTGGCCGTGGCCGGTCGTTTGGCTGCGGTGTAAGGGCTCGCCGGAAGGGTCTCATTCAGCGACCGAGGCGCCAAAACCGGCAGGTTTGGATTTCAGGGCCGTTGCTGAGGGATTACTCCGTCAAGGCGGCGTCCCAGTCTTTCCACACCGGTTCGTAGCCCAGGCGGCGGATTACGTCGGCCACATCGGAGGGCGAGCGGTCGTCGGCAATGTCGAACTGGCCGGTGGCGTTGGTGGCGCGTCCCTGAGTGGCTTTCCATTCGGGCGAATCGGGCGCCAGCGCTTCGATGCGTCCGCGTACCGTGTGATGGATGGCGTCCTTGCCGGCTCCGGTATAGCCGCCGGGTTCGGTGTGGCTGCCAGCGCTGGCGTGGGTGATGCCCAAGGGCAGCAGGCCGTCGCGCAACGGGGCTGGCTCGCGGGTGGAGAGCACCAGGCCGACGTCGGGCAAGAAGAGGCGCAGCGCGGTGATCACCTGGACTAGGTCGCGATCTTGAAATCCGGTTAGGGGCTGGAATTCACCGGCGCAGGGGCGAATCCGCGGGAGCGAGACGGTGACTTGCGCTTTCCAGCAGTGCTTGAGCAACCAGGCGGCGTGGGCGGCCACGGAGATGGCTTCTTGGCGCCAGTCGGCCAGACCGTACAAGGCTCCGATGCCGAGGCGGCGGAATCCGGCCAAATAAGCCCGCTCGGGTGTGGCTAGTCGCCAGTCGAAATCGCGTTTGGGACCGAGGGTGTGCATTTGAGCGTACACGTTCCGGTCATAGGTTTCTTGGTATACGACCAATCCTTCGGCGCCGGCCTGAACCAGCGGATAGTAGTCGGCGGTCTCCATCGGCCCGACTTCCAGCGACAGAGAAGGGATGAAGGAGTGGAGGGTTCGAACACATCCGGCCATGTAACCGTTGGAGACGAACTTGGGGTGCTCTCCGGCCACTAGCAGGATATTGCGAAAGCCATGGCCGGCCAAAGCCTGGGCCTCCCGTTTCACTTCTTGTTCGGCGAGGGTGACCCGGAGGATGGGGTTGTCGCGGGAAAAGCCGCAGTAAGCGCAGTTGTTGATGCACTCGTTGCTCAGGTACAGCGGTGCGAAGAGTCGGATGGTCTTTCCGAACCGTTGGCGGGTGAGGGCTTGGGACCGTCGGCACAAGTCTTCTAATCGAGTGGCGGCTGCCGGTGAAAGCAGGGTAGCGAAATCACCAACCGACGCCGGGCCACGCCGGAGCACCGAGTCGACTTGCTCGATATTCGACGACCGGGCCTGACTCATTAGACCCTCCAAAGGCAAGGCACCGAAGGCCTCGACGAAACTCATGTGGGGCGACCATAGCTGTGGGGCTCCTACTGGCAAGCCGGGCGCTCCGCGGGACCGGGCCTGCGCTCGCAGGGAACGTTGGGACAGGTGGGGCTTTCGCGCGGCCGCGCGAGGGGGATTCAGGTGTCGACGTTCCTACGCTCGCTCCGGCCCGGTCCCGCTGCTGCCTTGGGGTGCATTACGGTGGATGCCACGCTTTGTCCTAACGCGCCTGCCTTGGGCTAGTATTGGGTCCTCAGGTTCCTTGAGGTCTCCTGGTCGGAGAGGAGGGCTTAGAGAGGCGTCATCGGGACTCCAGTTGGCGAACCAGGGTTTCGCGGGCGGGGAGGATGCCTTTGTAGGCGGCGATGGCTTCAGGCATCGAGCGGAGTTGGGTTGCTAGTTGATCGCGGGCGGCCGGGGCCTGCAGCACGCGATCCAGGGGGTGCACGGTGAGGTGGATGGCGAAGAGGAGGCCGCCGCTGTTCGGTAGGGCCCGGAAGGCCTGGTGTTCGAGCCGTAGCCAGGTGGTGTCGAGGGTGGCGTCTGCTGTCAGTCGGGGCAGGTTGCGATCGGGGTGGGCATTGCGTTCGCCATGGGCGGCGAGGCCCCAATTGTCGCGTTCGAAAGTTTGTCCAGGCTGCAGCCGATCGAGAAAGGTTCGGATCCGTGCTCCCAGCGTGGCGTTCAAGGTGGGAACATCGGCGTGGATGGCATCGACGGTTTTGCCGAGCTTCTCGTGGAGGTCCCAGGCCGATGGAAAGCAGACTGCTCCGGCGACCAGTCTGAATTGGCCAGACGCATCCCGCCGCAGGAGTAGTAGGTCTGGCTCCCAATTGAGGGACAGGCTCTTGAGCAGTCCGTCGGGTTGCGAGTCCGGGTGGGGGAAGCTCTCCGTGGGAAAGGGAGGGTTGGGGAAGAGGGCCAATGCTTCGAGCAGGACGGGGGAAGCCTCGTCGGTCCAGGCCAAGTGACGTTGGGGCTCCTGGGACAACCAGTGATGGCGATCTTGCAGGGTTTCTTGGCGCGGGTCGTCCCAACCAAACCATTCTTGACGGGGCCGCTGCATGCCGAAACCAAAGGCAAAGGAGTCGCCCGAAAACAACCGCTCAGCCAACGTCTCGGGGAGGACCGGTTCCATGCTGCGTACGGTGCCTCGGCAGGGCTCGGTCGCCAATGTCCGGTTCGCCAGTTCGTTGTTCTGGGTGCCGACGGCTTTCTCGCTCAGGGAGTCGGTCAAGAGGCGGAGTCGATCTTTGTAGGTGGATGATTCGAGGCTCATCACCAGAACCCCGCCAACGGGATTGCGCTCATCCTAGAACCTTGTCACAACGTCCTTATGCCTCCTTCACCCGGTTCTGGGAAATCCCCAGTGATGCCGCAGCGATTGTCGTCGATGGATGCCTACCGCGGGTTCGTGATGCTGCTGATGGCTGGCGAAATGGTTCGTCTCGGAGCCGTGGCCGCTAAGATGCCCGCCGACAGTGTGTGGCATTTCTTCGCGCATCATCAGGACCATGTGGATTGGCAGGGGTGCACGCTCCATGACCTGATTCAACCGTCTTTTTCTTTTCTGGTGGGTCTGGCCTTGCCGTGGTCCATCGCTTCGCGTCAGCAGTCGGATCAGGGCTTCTTGCGGATGTTCTTCCACACGGTGTGGCGGGCTCTGGCCTTGTCGGCGCTGGGCATTGCGTTGCGATCGACCCATGCGTCGCAGACGAATTTCACCTTCGAGGACACGCTCACCCAAATTGGTTTGGGCTATACCTTCTTGTGGCTCTTGGCCTGGCGGAGTGTCCGGACGCAAGTGGTTGGACTGGTGGCTATTCTTTTGGGGTATTGGGCTTGGTTTGCTTTGGCTCCGTTGCCCGGTCCGGAGTTTGACCCCTCGAGCGTCGGTGTCTCGGCCGATTGGATGCAGCAGCACGGCTTGAGCGGTTTTGCAGCCCACTGGAACAAGAACGCCAATCCGGCTCACCACTTTGAGGTGTGGTTCCTCAATTTGTTCCCGAGGGCTAAGACATTCCTCTTCAATGGCGGTGGCTATCTGACGCTGAGTTTTATTCCCACGCTGGGTACGATGATTTGCGGTTTGCTGGTGGGTGGATGGCTGCGCCGAGAAGACGTTCCGATTGGCCGGCGGTTATTCCGGATCGCCTTTGTAGGAGTGTGTGGATTGGGAGCCGGTTGGTTTCTCGATCGAGCCGGAATCGCTCCGGTGGTCAAACGCATCTGGACGCCGTCCTGGGTGCTTTTTAGCGGCGGATGGTGCTGCTTGCTGATTACTGGCTTCTATTGGGTGGCCGATCGCCTGAAACAGTCTTGGCTGACCTTCCCGCTTCAGGTAGTAGGTATGAACTCCATCTTCATGTACGTCACCAGCCACCTCTGGGATGGCTTCTTCCGTGACAACGTGCGGACCCATCTGGGCAAGACGTTCTGGCCGGATCACTTTGGGGTGTATGCGCCGGCGGTGGAAGGGGCGGCGGTGCTCTCGATTTTCTGGGCGATGTGCTGGTGGTTGTGGAAGAAGCGTCTCTTCATCCGCATTTGACGGGTCAGTGGTTCGCTGTGGTCGTGGGTGAATGAACAACAGGATGAAACGAGGAGTGATGAAGGTTGGATTCCTAAAGTCGGTGCGATCACTGGTGCCCTACCCGGCGCGCAAACTGGGTCATGCCGTGGGTTGGATCACGGCGACCGCACTGGCATCGGCGTCGCTGGCTTGGTCCGTGACCGCCGAAGGGATCGATGCCAAGACGCGGGTGCTCTTCGAGCGTCACTGTCTCAATTGCCATTCCACAGCGAAGCACAAGGGCGACCTCGATTTGGAGCAGGTGCTTCAGCCGGGCGCGGAGTCGACCGATCCCAAGGTTTGGCAGCAAGTGCTGGAACAGGTTTCCGTCGGTGAAATGCCTCCGAAGGATCAGCCGGCCATGGACGCCAAGGCGCGGGAGCAATTGATGGCCGGAGTGCGTGGGTTGCTCGATCGCTGGGCCCGGAAAAATGCCGGGGATCCCGGACCGGTGGTGCTGCGGCGTTTGGCAAATGCGGAGTACACCTACACGATCCGCGATCTGACGGGTGTGGAGTCTCTCGATCCAGCCCGCGAATTCCCGGTGGATTCGGCCTCGGGTGAGGGGTTCATGAACGTGGGTCAGTCGCTGGTGATGTCGCCTTCGCTGGTCACCAAATACCTGGATGCGGCCAAGGAGGTGGCGCGCCATGCGGTCCTCCTTCCGGATGGAGTGAGGTTCTCGTCGAGCACCTCACAGCGTGACTGGACTGAGGAACGCCTCGCAGCCATCCGGCAGTTCTACGGGCGCTACACCCAGAACGGTGGCGGCACCTCGGTCAATCTTCAGGGCATTCAGTTCGACACGCGCGACGGAGGCGTGCTGCCGCTGGCCCGCTATCTGGATGCCACATTGGAACTGCGGGCGGCGGGGCGTTCTCGGAACGCGACCCACCTTGAGGCGTTGGCCCGCCTTCGAGGGCTGAATGTCCGGTATCTGAGCCTGCTGTGGGCCGAATTAAACCAGTCCGAGCCGTCTCCGCTCTTGGATGCAGTCCGAGCCCGTTGGCGCGAGGCGAAGCCGGGTGAGGGCGCTGCCGTGGCCTCAGTGATAGAGTCGTGGCAGCGTTCGGTCTGGCGATTCACCACGGTCGGTCACATTGGTAAGCGGGATGGTCCTAGTGCCTGGCAGGTCCCGATCTCTCCTCTGGCCACTGCTCGCGAGACGCGCTTCAAGCTGCCGGCTCCGGATGCCTCCGGGGAAGTTCGTGCTTTTCTGGTGAGCTCCGATGCCGGAGATGGTTCGGCGGCGGATGTGGCATTGTGGTCCAATCCGCGCTTGGTGGTTCCCGGTCGACCGGATGTGCCGTTGAGTCGGTTGCGTTCGGTCATTCATGGCCTGGATCAAACCCGGGGTCCGCTCTTCTCTCAGGCGGCGGCCTGTCTGAATGCTGCGGCTGAGCTGACAGAAGTTCCCTCCGGTGAGGCGCTGAGCGCGCTGGCTCGCTCAAAGCATCTCGACCCGCAGGTGCTTATGGCTTGGTTGGAGGCGCTAGGGATGCGTTCGGGAGGCACCCGCATCGAGGGACTCATCACCTCCACCCTCGAGAGCGCGCAGGGGTATTCGTTTATTCAGGGTTGGACCGCTGCGGATGCCTTGAGTGTCACGGCCAACTCCTCGGATCGCGAGGTCCGGGTGCCGGGCCTGATGCGGCCCCACAGTGTCGCCGTACATCCGTCGCCCTCGCGTCGCGTGATCGTGGGATGGCGAGGGCCGGTGGCGGGAACCTTCAAGGTCGAAGGCTTGGTGCAGCACTCCCACACCGAATGCGGCAACGGCGTGAGTTGGGTACTGGAACTCCGTCGCGGAGCCACGCGTCAAACGTTGGCTTCCGGTGTTTCTCAAGGGGCCAAGGAGGTACGTTTCGGACCACTGCCTCCGGTGACGGTGAGCGTGGGCGATGTGGTTTGCCTGTCGGTGGGGCCGCGTGACGGCAACCACTCCTGCGACCTCACTCGCGTGGACTTGCAGTTGACCGAGTCTCAGAATGCCGCGCAGGTCTGGAGTCTCTCCGGCGATGTGTCACCCGCCATCTTGGCTGGTAATCCTCATGCCGATCGGTTGGGCCATCCCGCGGTGTGGCATTTTTTCAGCGAGCCAGAGGCACGCGGCGGTGCGCTGGAAACCACGATCCCTGAGGGTTCGATCTTGGCCCGTTGGCGTGCGGCCGCCTCCATCGAAGAAAAGCGCCGGTTGGCTGCAAATCTCCAAGCCTTGTTCTCTTCTGAGCCCGCGGCCTTGGGCAAGGATGCTCCCGATGCGGTCTTGCGCCGCCAGTGGACCTCTCTCCAGGGACCGTTGCTCGGGGCTGTACTCCGTGGCCTCGTGCAGCAGTTGGAGCCGGCGCTCTCCGCATCTGCAGCCCAGGAGGGCCCGGGGCCCGAGCCTGCCCTCTTTGGAAAGAATCCCGTCTCCACTTCTTCTCGCGTCGCCCCTCAGGATCTCTGTGTGAAGGCCCCGTCGGTGGTAGAAGTTCGGCTGCCGGCCGAATGGGCGGCCGGTGGCGAACTGGTGGCCACGGCCACGTTGGATGGCTCCGCGGGCCCTGAAGCCAGTGTTCAAATGCAAATCCTGCCGCAGCGTCCGGCCTCGCTCGCTCTGGTGCCGGGAGCGGTGAGCACGAAGGGCGGAAAGGGCACCTGGTCGGACGGCGAGTTGCCGACGCAGTCGGATCTGCCGGTGCTGGTGGCGGACGGGGGTGCAGCCCGTCGTCGTTGGGACCAAGGCCTTGAGCGCTTCCGCGCACTGTTCCCGGCCGCGCTGTGCTACACCAAGATTGTGCCCGTCGACGAGGTCGTCACGCTCACTCTCTACCATCGCGAAGACGATGCCCTGCGTCGCTTAATGCTCACTGCGGCCGAGACGGCCGAACTGGAGCGCCTCTGGTCGGAGTTGCACTACATCAGTCAGGATGCCTTCAAGTTGGTCGATGCCTTTGAGCAGTTGTGGCAGTTCGCCACCCAGGACGCCGATCCCAGTGCCTTTACCCCGATGGGTGAGCCCATCCGCCGCCGGGCCGACGAGTTTCGACGCCTGCTGGTGGACACCGAACCGGCCCACCTGCAATCGATCTTCGCCTTTGCGGCTCGTGCCTATCGCCGGCCGCTGCAAGCGGGAGAGGTGGATGCAATGAAGGGTCTCTATGGACGCCTCCGTGGCGATGGTCTTACCCACGAGGAATCCGTCCGTGGGGTGCTGGCGCGGGTGTTGGTGTCGCCGGCGTTTCTGTACCGAGCCGAACAACCCGCTCCTGGAGTTGCCTCCACTCGGGTCAGTGACATGGAGTTGGCCACGCGGCTGAGCTATTTCTTGTGGGCTTCAACGCCCGACGCCGAGTTGATGGCTGAGGCCGTGGCAGGGCGTCTTCATCGGCCGGAAGTCTTGCGTGCCCAGACCCGGCGGATGCTCAAGGATCCCAAGATCGGCCGCTTGGCCACCGAGTTCGCCTTGGCTTGGCTGCATTTGTACGACTTCGAAACTTTGGACGAGAAGAGTGAGCGGCATTTTCCTGAGTTCCGCGGGCTACGCGGCGCCATGCGCGAAGAGACGGTTCGTTTCTTCACCGACCTCTTCCAGAACAATGGCCCGGTGCTCGACATCCTCGACGCCGACCATTCCTTCTTGAACGCCGATCTGGCGCGATTTTATGGCGTGACGTCGGTGAGCTTCACTCGATCCAACGAATGGAAGCGGGTCACGGGCCTCCGACCGATCGCGCGCGGTGGCATTCTTGGCCAGGCGTCCACTTTGGCGCGTCAATCGGGTGCCTCGCGTACCAGCCCCATTCTCCGGGGTAATTGGATTAGTGAGGTGATCCTCGGCGAGAAACTGCCCAAGCCTCCGAAGGATGTGCCGCGTTTGCCTGAGGACGAATCGCTCGAGTTACTCACTGTGCGGCAACTCACCGAGAAACACAGTTCGGATCCGAAGTGCTCGGGCTGCCACCGTCGCATCGATGCCTACGGGTTCTCGCTGGAATCGTTCGATGCGGTGGGCCGATTCCGTGAACGGGATCTCGGCGGCCGGGCCCTCGAGGTCCGGGCGACGGCCCTCGATGGCACCGTACTTGAAGGCGCGGCCGGGTTGCGGCGTTATTTGTCCCATCAACGTAAGGAGGCCTTTTTGCGGCAATTCAGTCGCAAGCTTCTGGGCTACTCGCTGGGTCGCGGCGTGATCTTGTCGGACGAGTCCTTGTTGAGCGATTTGCAACGCAAGCTCTCTTCCCGAGAGGCCCGGGTTCAGGGCGCCGTTGAAACCATTGTCTCCAGCTCCCAATTTGTCCGGATCCGTGGGATGGACCGCAAACCCGAAGAATAACCCCAACCCTCCAGAATCGACTACCATGCCCCAACATTCACTGAATCGGCGCACGTTTCTCCGAGGCGTCGGCGTCTCCATGGCGTTGCCCTGGATGGAATCTCTCACGGTCTGGGGCGACACGCCGCCGGCAGGTCAACGTCCGGCCAGCGAGGCACCCGTCCGCATGGCGGTGCTCTTCTCCGGCAACGGGTTTCACTCCAAGGAATGGTGGGCCCGGGGCGAGGGAGCACAGATGGAGTTGGGCCAGGTGTTGGCCCCGTTGCAGGACTTCCGGCAGAAGACCGTATTCGTTCGAGGCCTTTATAATGCCGAGGCGCTCAAGGGAAACATCCACAGCTCGCAAACCGGCAACCTGCTTTCAGGCGCATCGCTGGCCTCGGGGGGTGAGATTCGCTCGGGCACCAGCTTGGACCAGTTCGTGGCGCAGGCGCAGGGACGGACCACCAAGGTGCCGAGCCTGGTCTTGGGCTGTGAGAAGTCCAACCCGTCGGTCCACAAGAACTACTCGATGCTTTATAGCTCGCACATCTCGTGGACCTCGCCGACGACTCCCACGCCGCTAGAAATTTATCCGGCCCTAGCCTTCGACCGGTTGTTCAAGGATTCCAACGAAAAGGGCGACCGCAGTGTGCTCGATGCCGTCTTGTCCGACGCACAAAGCCTGCGTCGGCAAATTAGCATCAACGACCGTCGCAAGCTCGACGAGTACCTCGATTCGGTGCGCGACGTGGAGCAGCGCATCGACACTGCCGGCAAGAAGGGCGAACTGCAGGGCTGGCGGCCGACCTTGTCGAAGCCCAATATGGCCCGCCCGGCGGACGGCATTCCGCAGGACATCGCTGAGCACATGAAGCTCATGTGCGACATCTTGGTGCTCGGGTTCCAGACCGACACGACGCGGATCACCACGCTCAAGCTCAACAACGACCACAGTTCGCTGCGGTTTCCGAATCTCGGTGTGGACTACATGATCCACCATTTGCTCTCACACAGCGACTCGGCTGACTGGCTCAAGGTGAACCAGTTCTTCGTGAAGCAATTGGCCTACATCGCTCGCAAGCTGGACGCCATTCAGGAAGGCGAACGCACCCTGCTCGACAACACGATGCTGCTGTATTGCTCGTCGATGCTGAACGGCAACCATGATGCCAACCAATTGCCGGTGGTGTTGGTTGGTGGCGGCGGTGGTCGCATCCGTGGCGGTCGGGTTCTTGACTACAAGGAAAAGCCCAATCGCCAAATGTGCCGGTTGTTCTTGTCGATGATGGACAAAATGGATGTGCGGCCCGGTACCTTCGGCGACGCCCGACAGGCGCTCGACGAAGTATAGTTGGGCTCCGCGGGATCAGGCGCTCCGCTCGCAGGTAAGCTCTGGGCAGGATGAGCTTTCGCGCTGAGCGCGAGGGGGTGAGGGCATGGGGTCGGTCCCGCCTATTTACACAAAAGGGGACACTCCTTACTGCACAGCTGACTTTGCGTTGGCTCCGCGAGACCAGGGTGCGGGGTCGGTCCCGCATATTTACATAAAAAGGGACACTCTCTACTCTTCCGCTGTCGTTGCGATGGCTCCGTAGAACCAGGCCCGCACTCGCAGGAAGGCTCGGACAAGGGGGAGCTTTCGCGCTGGCGCGCGAGGGGGAATAGGGGTTCACGTTCAAATGCTCGCTTCGGCCCGGTACCGCTGCCGTTTGGGGTCCCGTTCCGCTGCGGGCATTGAAAAGGTTCCCGGCCGGCGGAAGCGGAACTCTCGGGATCCGTTTCTCGGGATCAAGCTGGACGCTTTCAGGCGGGCGTTGAGCCCCTCCCGGGGAAGTTCAGGGAAGAAGCAGTCGGCGGAGGGCGTCGTAGTCGCTGATCACGGCGGTGGCGTCTTGCAGCTTCTCGGCCGGTAGGGTGTTGGTGATACCGATGACGCGCATGCCGGCCGCGCGGGCGGCGGCGACTCCGGCGGCGGAATCTTCGATGACCACGCAGTCGGCCGGGGCCACCCCGAGCAAGGTCGCAGTGTGCAGGAAGATGTCGGGCGCTGGTTTGCCTTTAGCGACATCTTGGGCGCTAACCACCTTTTCGAAATGGGTCCGCAGCCCTCGCATCGCCAGTACGGCGGCGATCACCTCGTGGTTGGATC
>JBDKKQ010000323.1:0-2927 GCA_039796015.1 Verrucomicrobiota bacterium | reverse complement strand
AGCCAAGGGACCCACTGCGAAGCCCGAGCCTGAAATAGAAACAGCCACCCTAAAACGGGATGCCGTTGCGGTCGCCAATGCTTTGGCCACCCAGTATCCCAGCGATCCGTTGGTTTACGCTCTCCTGGGCTCGGCCCACTTCAATATCGGTCAGGCCGATGAAGCACTCCGGCATCTCCGGCATTGCATCGAGCTTAACCCCAATCAGGCAGACGTTTACGAGATTCAAGCTCGGATTGCCTACGACAAAGGTCAGATCGACGAGAGCGTCCGTTTGTTTCAGGAGGCATTGAAACGAGGGTCTCCCAACGCCGACTTATTAAATCGGCTGGGACGTGCCCAACTCGACCTTGGGAAAACTGAGGAAGCTCAAACCACCCTTCAGCAGGCGGTCCAACGACCGGACGCGCCGGGTGAAAGCCGTTTCCTGCTCGGACAATCCTACCTTCAGGCCGGGGCTTTTGCGAAGGCCCGCGAGTGCTTCCAGGAGGTCATCCAACAAATCCCGGACCACACCCAGGCGTTTTTTGGGCTTTTTACCGCCTGCACGCGCCTCGGTTTGAGCGACGATGCAGACCGCTATCGCAAAGAATTCGTTCGTTTAGAGGGATCTGATCGAAAATCCCTAAGCGAGAGCAGTATCCAACCCGACTCCCTTTCCGGCGTGGGCTTTGTTCGGGAAACAGTGGCCCGAACCTTCGCTGGGGCAGGTCAGCTGTACCGAGCCCACGGCAAGCTGGAGCAGGCGACCGAGCAGTTCCATAAGGCGGCACTCCTCGATGGCTCAACCCCCAGTTATCGAGCCTCACTGGAGTCCCTCTTTCTTCAGCGCAAACTCCCTTTAGAAGGCATCCGGCTCTTCGAGGAACTAACAACGGCCAATCCTACCAACTACCTCAACCACCTCTTTCTGGGCCGTCTTCAATCGAAGTCTGGGATGTTCGAGCCCGCCGAGAAATCGTTGCTCACGGTGCAAAAATTCGTTCCGGGCCTACCTGAGGGCCATCGAGCCTTGGGTGAACTCTACTTGCGCGCCAACCGCAAGCTGCCCGAGGCATTGGCCGAACTGAGTATTAGCGTCGAGCTCGACCCTTCTCCGCCTCATTTCTACTTGCTGTCGATCGCCTGCGCCAAAAACAAGGACCCTCAAGGAGCTCTCAACGCCATTCAACGGGCCATAAAACTCAGGCCAAATGAGGCGTCTTATCAGAAGCTTCGCGAACAGTTACTCCAGGCGCGCCAACCATGAGAACCTCACCCCACAGTGGGTTGGCAGGTATGCGAGGATGGTGGGTTTTGCTATCCTTAGGAGTCCGCCTGAGTGGGCTAGCAGAAATCGCACAGCCTTCAGCCATTCAGTGGAAGGACATCACGCTGGAGACCGGGATCCAGTTCACCCACACCGATGGCAATTCGGGGAAACACTACATCGTCGAAACCGTCAGCTCAGGTTTAGCGACGTTCGATTTCGACAAGGATGGGAAGATAGACATTCTTCTGTTGAATGGAGCCCCCCTTCCCGGCACGGAGAAACTGGGTGCGGTTTCAAGAAATGCCCTCTATCGAAATGACGGTGGTTGGAAATTCACCGACGTCACCGTTTCAGCCGGACTGACCGACTCGGCCTACCACCTCGGGGTCTGCACCGCCGATTACAACAACGACGGTCACACCGACATTTACCTCAGCAATTACGGACGGAATATTCTCTACAAGAACAACGGTAACGGAACGTTCACCGATGTGACAGCGGTGGCCGGGGTTGGGGGTTGGGAACATGTTGGAGCGGGCGCCTGCTTCTTCGACATGGACGGCGACGGAGACCTGGATTTATTTGCAGCGAGCTACGTCGACTTCAACCTGAAGAACCACAAGACCTCCGTCATGAATGGATTCACGACGTACGTCGGTCCGTTGCAGTACCCACCCACTGCCAATCACCTCTTCCGCAATAATGGGAATGGTACCTTCAGTGATGTGAGCAAAGAGTCGGGGATCGCTGGGTTTTTATCCTCTGGAATGGGGGTGATCGCCGCCGACTTCGACAACGACGGCGACTCAGACCTCATCGTCGCCAACGACCTCCGAGCCAATGCGCTCTGGGTGAATGATGGTCGGGGACAGTTTAAAGAAATCGGAGCGCTCATCGGCATTGCCTACGACCCGTTCGGCAATGCCCAAGGAAATATGGGGGTGGATTGCGCCGACTGGAACAACGACGGATGGCTCGATTTCTACGTCACAACCTACCAACGACAGTTGTCCACGCTGTACCAGAACCAGTCCGGAAAGTACTTCGATGATGTGACCCGAGCGACTGGCGCTGGCTTGGGATCTTTCGCCCACGTCAAGTGGGGTGCTGGGATCGTGGACTTCAACAATGACGGACACCGAGACCTCTTTGTCGCCTGCGGGCATCTCATTGATACCGTCGACCAATTTGACTCAACCACCAGCTATCGCGCCAAAAACATCCTGCTTCAGAACACCGGCCGGGGGAAATTTGTGGATGTCTCAGCTCAAAGCGGCGACGGCATGCAAGCGCGTTGGAGCAGTCGGGGATCGGCGTTTGATGACCTCGACAACGACGGCGATGTCGACGCTGTGATTCTCAATTCACGGGCCCCAGCGACCGTGCTCCGGAACGATTCCAAGAGCCAAAACTCCTGGGTTCAGGTGGAACTCCGAGGAACCGCGACCAACCGGGACGGGATCGGGGCCCGGGTGCGAATTGTCACCGAAGCAATGACATGGATCGATGAAGTCCATAGCGGTCGCAGCTACCAAAGCGATTTTGGGCGACGTCTTCATTTTGGATTGGGAGCTGTTAAAAAAATCGACCGCATCGAGGTGAAGTGGGTTGGCGGGGGCAATGAGGCCCTTCTGAACCCTGCGTTGAACCAACGAATAACCATCACCGAAGGGGT
>JBDKKQ010000322.1:0-6098 GCA_039796015.1 Verrucomicrobiota bacterium | reverse complement strand
AGAGGTCCAACAGTCCGATGACCGGATAGCGGTAAGGGCTCTTGGTGTAGGCGGCCGAAAAAAGCCCCATGCTCGAGCGACGGCCGGGGTCATCTTTGCCCATGTCCATCTCGCGCCGGATGACGTCGAGTTCCTTCTCGAGTTCATCGGCCGGCAGCGTCGCATTCTGGAAGATGTCGCAGAGAATATCGATGGCCGTGGTGGCTCCCGAATCGGGCACATTAATCCAATACACCGTGCGGTCGAAGCTCGTGTAGGCGTTCATGTAGCCGCCCGCCGACTGGACCTCTTGGTCGATGCGGCCGGAGCCCCGAGTGCTGGTTCCCTTGAAGAGCATGTGTTCGAGCACGTGCGACAAGCCCGCCCCCAACCACTGTCCTTCATCGACGCTGCCTGCGCGGGCCCACGCCTGCACGCTGACCACCGGGGCCGAGGCGTCTTCGCGGATGATCAACTCCAGCCCGTTGTCGAGCCGATGGACCCGCACCCCCGATGGAATCTGGGGCAAGCAGGCGATCTCCGTGTCGTGCGGCAGTGAATGCATGTCGGGTGAGTGTCGGCGGGTACCGCCGCGAGGCAAGCCTGCCGGCCTTTAAAAACCCGCAATGCAGGTCTCGGCCGACCCACCGATCCGGACCCAAGCAGGGGGCCCGGGGAGTTTGACCGGGGTAGGTGCCTGCGATAATATCAAAACAATGGACCAGCCGGCCGACTCCCCATCATTTCCGGTCCGACGCCAGGTAGGGCGGCCTTCGACTCCCCGGCAGGTGCTGTGGCAGCTCGAGGAAATGCGTCGATTTTTTGAAAAACACGCTCACGGAAAACCAACCATCGTCGAGGGAGACGCTTTCCCTGTTCGAAAAATTGTTGGCAGGCCTCGTCCGAGCCAGGGTTGATTTCGCCGTCTTCGGAGGAGTTGCTGTGATCGTCACGGGCCAGCGTCGAAGAACCTCAAAACGAGGCGGGTAATTCGTTGACGCCTGTTTCTTCTGCCCGACAGACTTGCTGAAAGTTCAAAACGCGCTCCTTTCTTCCCAAAACCACATGAGCACTCCATCCGCTTCCCCGGCCGTTTCCAAGGGCCTTGAAGGCATCATCGCCGCCCACACTCGGCTCAGCGACGTGCGCGGAGACATTGGGCAGCTGATTTACTGCGGCTACGACATCAACGAGCTGGCAGGGCAGGTGAGCTACGAAGAAGTGGTGCATTTGCTGTATCACAACCACCTGCCCAACGCGAAGGAGTTGGCCAGCCTCAAGGCGGTTCTGTCGGGCTATCGCGAACTGCCTCAGGGAGTGATTGACGCGGTCACTAACCTGCCGAAGGACTGCCCCCCGATGCACGCCATCCGCACCGGCGTGAGTGCTTTGGGCTGCTATGACACCACCGCCGACGATGACAACATGGATGCCCAGCGCCGCAAGGCCCTGCGCCTCATCGCCCAAATCCCGGTCATTACGGCCTATTTCCACCGCTCCCGCCAAGGGTTGCCGCTCGTCGCGCCCGATGCCACTTTGGGCGAGGCTGCCAATTTTCTCTGGATGATCGATGGCGAGAAGCCCTCCGTTGAAAAGGAAAGCACCGTCGATATGTGCTACGTGTTGCATGCCGACCATGGCATGAACGCCTCCACCTTCAGCGCCCGCGTCACGATCGCCACGCTGAGTGACATGTATTCGGCGATCACCACAGCCATCGGCACCCTCAAGGGACCTCTTCATGGCGGCGCTAACGAGGGCGTCATTAAGATGCTTAAGGAGATCGGCTCGCTCGATCAGGTCGATGCCTACGTGGCCGACTGCTTGGCGCAAAAGCGCAAGATTATGGGCATCGGTCACCGCGTGTACAAAGTGCTCGACCCGCGCGCCCCGCACCTCAAGCGCATGGCTCAAATTTTGTCCGCCAAGCTGGGTGACCCGAAGTGGATCCAGATGTCGGAGCGGATCGCCGAGATCATGCTCACAGAGAAGAACCTGCACGCGAACGTCGATTTCTACAGCGCGACGGTGTACTACAGCCTCGGGATTCCGACCGATTTGTTCACCCCGATTTTCGCCATTGCCCGCACCAGTGGCTGGACGGCTCACGTGCTGGAGCAGTTGGCCGACAACCGCCTCATTCGCCCGCAGTCGGTGTATACCGGCCCGGTCGGACTGACGGTCACCCCAATCGCCCAGCGCGCCTGAACTCTGGTTCGAAAACCGGGCCTAACTAGAGTCGGGCCCGACGGGTTCAACCCACTCGACCGAGCCGCCTTTGAGGCCCTCGGAACGATACGTAAAATTTTCTCACACGACATTCCCCCGCCTTCGGGAGAGGGGGATTGCCCAGCCCGAATTCTCCTCCTTTTCGAAGTCAATCCATTGGAAGATCCAGCCTGAACTGAATGAACATCCACGAGTACCAAGCCAAGCAGTTGCTTAAGCAGCATGGCGTCGCCGTTCCTCCCGGTGAGCCCTGCAAGACCGTCGCCGAGGCCCAAGCGGCGGCCGAGAAAATCTTTGCTGCCGGACACACCCTGGCGGTGATCAAGTCCCAGATCCACGCCGGCGGGCGCGGCAAGGGCACCTTTACGCACGGCTTCAAGGGCGGCGTCAAATTGGCCAAATCGGTCGATGAGGCCGTGAACTTCGCCGAGAACATGCTCGGCAAGACTCTCGTCACGGTTCAGACCGGACCCGAAGGACGCGTCGTGCAGACCATCCTCGTAGCCGCCGCCGAGAAGATCCTCAAGGAGTTCTATCTCGCTGTGCTGCTAGATCGCGCCAACAGCCGTCCGCTCATCATGGCTAGCACCGAGGGTGGCGTGGACATCGAAGAAGTCGCAGCGCACACCCCGGAAAAGATCATCAAGGAGTGGGTTGACCCTGCCGTGGGCATTCAGCCCTTCCAGGCCCGCAAGATCGCCAGTGGCCTCGGCCTAAAGGGCGACGCCTTCAACGGCGCCGTCAAGCTCATCATGGGTGTGTACAAGACCTGGTGGGAAAGCGACGCCTCCATGGTCGAGATCAACCCCCTGGCCGTGGTCGAGACCCCGTCCGGCAAAGAAGCCATTATTTGCGTCGATGCCAAAATCGGTCTCGATGACAACGCGCTCTATCGTCACCCCGACATCCAGGCCATGCGCGATCTCGCCGAGGAATCGCCGCTGGAGATCGAGGCCAGCAAGTACGCTCTCAACTACATCAAGCTCGACGGCAGCATCGCCTGCTTGGTCAACGGCGCCGGTCTGGCCATGTCCACCATGGACATCATCCAGCACTTCGGCGGATTACCGGCCAACTTCCTGGACGTGGGAGGTGGCGCTTCGAAGGATCAAGTTTCTGCGGCCTTCAAGATCATCCTGAGTGATCCCCACGTGAAGGCCATCTTCGTTAATATCTTCGGCGGCATCATGGACTGCAACGTGATCGCTACGGGTATTGTCGAAGCCGTGCGTGAAACCGGCCTAAAACTACCCCTGGTGGTGAGGCTAGAGGGCAACAATGTGGCCGCTGGCAAGGCAACGCTGGCTGCATCGGGTCTGACCATCATCAGCGGGGACACCATGGCGGATGCGGCCAAGAAAGTGGTCGCCGCCGTGGCTGCCTAGTCCCAGACACGCACCCCTGCAACGACACGAACCCCTTACTTTCACAAGAGCATGTCTATTCTCGTCACTCCGCAGACCCGACTTCTGGTCCAGGGCATCACGGGCGCCTTTGGTGCTCGCCACGCGCAGCTTTCCATCGACTACGGCACGCAGGTCGTCGCCGGTGTCACCCCCGGCAAGGGTGGTCAGATCTTCGAACACCGGGGCGTCAAAGTGCCCATCTTCGACACCGTCGCCGAGGCGGTCCGTGAGACCAAGGCCACCGCCAGCGCCGTGTTCGTGCCGCCTCCCTTCGCGGCCGACGCCATCCTCGAGGGCATCGATGCCCAGCTCGAACTCGTGGTTGCCATCACCGAAGGCATCCCCGTCATCGACATGATTAAGGTCAAGCGAGCCATGCAAGGCTCGGCCACCCGCCTGATCGGGCCGAACTGCCCGGGCATCGTCACCCCGGGAGAGGGCAAGGATTCCCACGGCGGCTGCCGCATCGGCATCGCTCCCGGGTACATTCACAAACGCGGCCACATCGGTGTGGTTAGCCGCTCGGGCACCTTGACCTACGAAGCGGTGTTCCAGCTCACCAGCCGAGGCGTGGGGCAATCTACCTGCGTCGGCATCGGAGGCGATCCGGTCAACGGCACCTCTCACCTCGACGTGATCCAGATGTTCATGGCCGATCCGGACACCCACGGCATCATCATGATTGGTGAAATCGGTGGCTCCGCCGAAGAAGAAGCCGCCGAATGGATCAAGGCTCACGGCACCAAGCCCGTTGCGGGTTTCATCGCCGGTGCAACGGCTCCTCCGGGACGCCGCATGGGTCACGCCGGTGCCATCGTCAGTGGCGGCAAGGGCACAGCCCAGGCCAAGTTTGATGCCTTCCGCGCGGCGGGCATTGGCGTGGCGGCCACTCCGAGCGAGATGGCCGACACCCTGTTAAAAATGATGTAGTAGCTTTAGACCAGCCTCCGCGGGCGACCGCGGAGGCTGATCCATTTTCTGCCCGGAT
This sequence comes from Verrucomicrobiota bacterium, assembly GCA_039796015.1. Classification (GTDB taxonomy): domain Bacteria; phylum Verrucomicrobiota; class Verrucomicrobiia; order Limisphaerales; family UBA9464; genus SXXZ01. The sequence continues at coordinate 1,496 of JBDKKQ010000322.1, read as the reverse complement.
GCACTGGCTCGACTGGATGACCGACCTTGTCGGGTTGCTACTCTGGCTTTCCTGGCGGGGATTTGGCTCGTTGCCGGTTTCTCCGCGGCCTGCGTTGACCCTGCTGTCTAACCTCCGCCCCGCCAACCGCTCCACCCGCAGAAGTCCGATGTTCCTGCCGGCCTTGGTGGTGCTGCTGGTCTTGCGGGCCCTCCTGCATCACACCTTTTCGACGCAGTTTGCCGAGGCGGTGCCTTGGTCGATCGGAGCGGTCACCGTGGTATTTCGCAGCGACCTGTGGATTCGCATCCTCGCCCATTCCTTCCTCAGTTGGACATACTTTGTGCTGCAGGCCTACTTGTGCTTGGCTCTGCTGACCACGTTGCATCGTTCGAATACGGAGCCCGATTCCATCACACGCTCGGTTCGGGCCGAATTAGGGTGGGTGGCCCGGTGGCCCTGGGGGCTTGCCCTGATTCCATTCCTAGGGGCGGTGGGGCTCTTGTGGTTCGCCGTCTCACCCGCATTGGTTTCGGCCGGACTGACTCCGGTGCGGATTCCCGGATTCCATTCCGTTCAACAAGCCCTTGTGGTGGCTCTAGGCGGCCTCACTGCATTGAAATGGCCGATGGTCGGCCTGTGCCTTCTGCGATTCTTCCTCGACCACGTGTACCTCGGATCCATGCCCTTCTGGGATTACGCCCACGGCACCGGAGGGCGCCTCTGTGCCTGGTTGAGTTGGTTGCCCCTGAAGTGGGGTAGGGTGGATTTCACCCCTCTGGCCGCAGCGGGCGTGTATTGGAGCGTGGGGTATTTTCTCCAAGGCGGGATGCCACGGCTGTTTCTCAGACTGCCTCTATGAATGCGCCCGCGACGGGCGCTACGTTTCTGCGGGAAACTGCTGAAGGAGTTGTTCTGACGTTGAAAGTCATCCCGAGGGCGTCGGTCAATGCGGTGGCTGGAGTTCAGGGCGGCGCCTTGAAGTTGAAGGTCACCGCGCCCCCGGTCGATTCGGCCGCCAACGCCGAAGTCGTGCGGTTTCTGGCCGAGATTTTGGAGGTGCCCCGAGGCGCGGTGCAACTCCTCCGCGGAGCCACCAGCCGACACAAGCAGGTGCGCGTCGTGGGCCTGACCGGGGCGCAACTCCTGCAGAGGCTCAGACCGATGCTTGAATGCGAGTAAAAGCCCGCCTCACCGTTTGGGATCAGGATCACCTTCGTCACCTGCGGCTCAAACCGATGCTTGAACAGGAGTAAAAGCCCACCCCGAGGCACATCGGCGCATCGACCGGGGGCTTGGCCTGAGCGATTTAAATAGGATCGGCCGCCCTGGCTTTGAGTTAGATCGGCCGCGCTGGCTGCATCTTTTTTTCGCAAGATGCGTTGTTATTCGCTCGTTCCGGGCCTCCCACCGGTCGCCCGTTTGCCCCGGACTCCTCGCCTCGTCTCGCGAAAGAATTGGCTACGCCGTCACAGTTCGCCGACACAAGCAGGCGCGTGTCGTGGGCCTGACCGGGG
>JBDKKQ010000321.1:0-18933 GCA_039796015.1 Verrucomicrobiota bacterium | reverse complement strand
CGGCGGATTTTATCCGTTCCTTGAGTGCTACGGCCCAGGTCGCACGCTCCGGTGGGCAAACCATCGGTGAGTTCCTTGATCAACTGGGCGAGGGCAACGCCTGGTTGATGGCTTTGATCCTCACGCTGCCATTCATTCAGCCCCTGCCCACCGGGCCTATTGCCACCTTCGGGGGCCTAGCCTTTGCAGGAATAGGTTGGAGGTTAATCCGTGGTGATGAATCGGTCTGGCTGCCAATGCGCATCCGCTCGACTCGGCCTCGGGCAATGACTTGGAACGCATTCTCCGGCTTCGGGTGTGGATTACTGGGAATTGTCGGTCGCGTGAGCCGCACCGAACGCATGGTTTGGCTGGTGGATGCGGTCGGGCGCAGGGGCGCTGGCTGGCTCATCCTGGTGGGAGGCCTCTTGGTGGCTCTTCCATTTCTGGTGGTTCCGCTTCAGAACTCGCTCCCGGCACTGGTCATCTTTTTCGCGTGTATCGGACGGCTTCAGCGAGATGGCGTCATGTACCTGCTGGCTCTCCTGAGTCTGGTGGTCACGCTTATCTATTTTACGTTGGTCACCTGGGTGATCTTCTTTGCAGCCGAGCAGTCTTGGATGTGGCTTCGGGCTTTCCTCAGGGGATAGAAACCCATCGGAACGATCGGTCCCCGTACATGGACCCAGGAGCCAAAATGAAGATTAAAACCAACGAAGGGTTTCAAATGGAGGGACGAGTCGGTGGAAAGATCTGCAAAAACCGCTTGTGAAACTTTTCACTATCTCGCTAGGATGACCAAACAATAGTTGAGAACCTTTGCCGTCTGCTTGCCCGTGGAGCAGATCCGGTGGTTACCTATTTATCACGATGGCCTGGCCTAAAGCTTTAGTTTTTCTCTTTGGCGGACTCTTCTTTCAGTTGGTGACCGTTGCTGCAGAGCATGGAAACCCTGACGAGGTCGCGGCCACCCATGGCTTGCCTTCGGCGGCTCCGGTCATTTTCCATATCGGACCGTTGCCAGTGACCAACTCTATGGTCCTGACTTGGATTGTGTCTCTGTTGCTGGTTTTGGCTGTGCGACTTGGGGTACGGACCATTAAGGACGTCCCCGATGGAGCGCAGAACTTCTGGGAGTGGCTCGTCGAAAGTCTTTATGACTTCCTCGGAGGCATCATTGGAGCAGAACTGGTCCATAAGACCTTCTGGTTTTTCGCCTCCTTGTTCATTTTCATTTTGGCCACCAACTGGTTTGGGTTACTGCCGGGAGTTGGCAGCATCGGATATGGTCATCCTACGGAACACGGTTTCGATGTGACGGAACCCCTGCTACGCGGAGCTAACGCGGATTTCAACATGACCTTCGCCATGGCGATGGTTTTCTTTATCCTTTGGACTGTCTGGGCGCTGCAGGCCAATGGGCCTGTGGGCTTTCTCAAGCATCTTTTTGGAGCCAAAGGTGGCTTGGGCGGTTTCATGGGATTCATCCTCATGGTGGTCTTCTTCGCAGTCGGTCTTCTCGAGGTGGTCTCAATCTTGTTCCGCCCCGTATCCTTGAGTTTCCGTCTCTTCGGAAATGTCTTTGCTGGCGAAAACATGTTGGAGGCCATGACTCATCTGGGCGGTGCAAAACTGGGTTGGCTGACAGCCTTGCCCTTCTACTTTATGGAGATTTTGGTGGGAGTGGTTCAGGCTCTGGTTTTCATGTTGCTGACCGCGGTCTTCACCCTCCTCATCTGTTCGCACGATGAGGAACATGCCGAGGACGGTTCTCATCACTAATAATTTCGGCCCTCAGACGGTGGCAAGACTGCCGGGATGGCTGGCAACAACACTACAAAGATAAACAACACCATGATGATCGCAGAAATGTCCGGCAACATTCACGTCGCCGCAGCCGCCTTGGGCGCCGCCATCGGCGTCGGAATGATTGGCAAAAGCGCCGCTGAAGCGGTGGGTCGCAACCCCGGTGCCGCGACCAAGATCCTAGTCCAGGCGATCTTGAGCACGGCCTTCGCCGAAGGTATCGTGTTCTTTGCCTTGTTCCTCTGGAACGGGAAGTGATCTTGTCGGCGCGGATCCCCATGGTTCCGCGCCTCCCCTTTACTAGAAGTTCAGATCCCATAGTTCCTACAGAAATGAGCCATCTTCTAATTCTTGCTGCATCCGATGCGGGTCCGGTCGCCGAAATTGCCAAGACCTTCGGGGCCAACGTTCCGGCGCTGGTAGCCAATGCGATCAGCTTTTTGTTGGTTGCGCTCATTCTGAAGAAATGGGCGATCGGCCCCATCCAAAAGACTTTGGAAGACCGCCGCGCGACCATCGCTCAAGGTCTTGCCGATGCCAGCCGCGCACGGGAGGATCTCGCCGTTGCCCACCGCAAGTCCCAAGAGTTGTTGGTAGAAACGGGCGCCCAGACCGGTCGGATCATTGAAGAATCCAGAGCTGCAGCGGCACGGGTTACGGAGATCGAAACCCAAAAAGCCATTGCCGCCGCCGCCGACATCATTGCCAAAGCTCGTCATTCTAATGACGCCGAACTGGCCCGCCTCAAGGCGGAACTCCGTCAGGAATTTGGAAGGCTGGTTGTCGAGGCCAGCATCAAGGTCACCGGAAAGATTCTGACGTTGGACGACCAAAAGCGCTTAGCTGAAGAAACCCAACGGCAAATCGCCGCCTAAGCTAACCGGAATCATAACTTAAATTTCTCGGATGAAGATTGGAAAACAGGCGCGGCGTGACGGTAAGGATCTCTACCGGATTTGCCTAGTCGATGGTGTGCTGAACGAGGGCCGCGTCCGCCAGGTGATGACGCAGGTCTTGGCCAGCAAGCCTCGCAATTATCTGGCTGCCCTGACCCATTTTCAACGGTTAGTAGAGCTCGACATCCAGAGTCGTACCGTCCGCATTGACAACGCAGTGCCCACTTCTGAATCCCAGATGGACTCCATTAAAGCCAGCCTGACCCAGAAGTACGGGTCCGGTCTGGATTTCCAGTTCTTCGTGGATCCCACTCTGATCGGCGGGCTCCGCATCCAGATTGGTAGCGATGTGTTTGATGGCACCGTGAAAACACGGTTGGCCGCTCTCGAGAACAGTTTTTAACGATCATTTTCAACTTTCCCACAGTCGAATAATCCCACAGACGACATGAGTTCCCTGCTCCAAGAAATTGAGGCCCAGATCAACGGTGCGAAGGCTTCGGTGACACGCCAAAACATCGGACAAATCCGCGAGATCTCCGATGGTGTTTGCAAGATCGAAGGTCTTTCGGACTGCATGGCCAATGAGATGCTCGACTTCGGTGGCGGCATCATCGGCCTCGCCCTGAACCTCGAGGAAACCGAGGTCGGCGCGATTATCATGGGCGACTACACCAGTCTCCATGAGGGCAGCGAGGTGAAGACCACCGGCAAACTGCTATCGGTGCCTGTCGGAAAAGGACTGTTGGGTCGAGTGGTGGACGTCCTCGGACGCCCGCTCGATGGCAAGGGTCCGATTGAAGCCACAGCGTTCTATCCGGTCGAGAAGATCGCCCCGGGTATCATTAAGCGGAAGTCCGTAAGCCAACCGCTCCAGACTGGAATCATGGCTATCGACGCGATGATTCCCATTGGTCGCGGTCAACGTGAGTTGATCATTGGTGATCGTTCCACCGGCAAGACCACGATCGGCGTGGATACGATGATCAATCAGGCCCGGATCAATCAGCAGAATGTTGGAGTTAAGGACTTCCGTCCGGTCTACAACATTTACGTCGCGATTGGTCAGAAGCAGTCCAACATCGCCCGCGTTATCGCTGAGCTCGAGAAGGCCGGCGCGATGGAGTACACGATCGTCGTGGCGGCCGCCGCCTCCGACTCGGCTGCCGATCAGTATCTGGCACCCTTCTCTGGAGCTTCTATTGGCGAGTGGTTCATGGATAACGGCATGGATGCGCTCATTATTTATGACGATCTCTCCAAGCAGGCCACGGCTTACCGTCAGGTCTCCTTGGTGTTGAAGCGCCCATCCGGCCGCGAAGCCTATCCGGGCGACGTGTTCTACCTGCACAGCCGCCTCTTGGAGCGATCGGCCCGAGTGAATGAGAATAGCGGCAACGGCTCGCTGACGGCCCTGCCGATTATTGAGACTCAAGCGGGCGACGTTTCGGCCTACATTCCGACCAACGTCATCTCCATCACCGATGGTCAGATTTATCTCGAGACGGACTTGTTCTACCAGGGTGTCCGTCCGGCCATTTCGGTCGGTCTGTCGGTGAGTCGCGTTGGATCCGCTGCGCAGATCAAGGCGATGAAGCAAGTCGCCGGCAAGATCAAGCTCGACCTAGCCCAGTACCGAGAACTGGCCGCCTTCGCCCAGTTCGGATCGGACCTCGATGCCAAGACCCAGGCCACCTTGGAGCGCGGCAAGCGGATCGTTGAGCTCTTCAAGCAGAGCCAATACAAGCCGATCCCGGTCGAGTTCCAAGCGATCATCCTCTGGACCATGCAGAATGGTCTTCTGGACGACGTGGCCGTCGAGAAGGTTAAGGACTTCCAAAACAAGATCACTGATTTCCTTAGCACTCGGAAGCCGGCCCTCCTCGAGAAGGTTCGCACCGAGAAGGCTATCAATGACGCATTGGCCGCCGAATTGAAGGCCGCCGTCACCGAGTTCAAGCAGAGCTACCGCTAAGCCGCAGCCCGACCGGAGCCCCTCTAACTCATCATGCCCAGCACACGCGACATCCGGCGCCGCATCAAATCGGTTAAGAATACGGCGCAGATTACCAAGGCGATGCAGATGGTCGCCTCGGCCAAGATGCGCAAGGCGCAGCAGGCTGCCCTTGCGGGCCGGCCGTATGCATCGTTGATGAACGAGGTGCTGGCGGCTGCTACGGCAGGGGCCGGAGAGTTCCAGCATCCGCTCACCGAAAAACGCGAGGTCAAGAACCGGGCGCTGATCATTATCAGCACCGACAAGGGTCTTTGCGGAGCGTTGAACACCAACTTGCTGCGCGAGGCAGCCAAGGCGCATCTGCCCAGCACGGTTTATGTGGTGGCTGGCCGCAAGGCAGCCCAATGGGTGGCACGGCTCAATCGCAAACTGGTCGCCGAATTCTCTTACAAAGACATCCCCGAATTCGCAGAGGCCCGGGCAATTTCTAAATTCGCCCAAGAGCTTTTTCTCAGCGGCCAAGTGGATGCAGTAGATGTGGTTTTCACCAACTATATCAACACGTTGACTCAAAAGTGCGAAGTTCGAGCACTCTTGCCTCTGGGCCGTCTCCAGAAATTGGATGCTAATATCCAAGGTCACGGCAGCTCTGAGGAGATTCAGTCCGGCGCCGCACAGGAGTACAGCTTTGAACCGCCTGCACCGCAGTTGCTGAGCAACTTACTCCCGCACTACCTGAACTATCAGGTGTATCAAATGCTTTTGGAGTCTAAGGCTTCTGAGCACTCGGCGCGCATGGTTGCCATGAAGAGCGCCACCGACAACGCCAAGCAACTCATCAAGGACCTGACGCTCGAGTACAACAAGCTCCGTCAGGCGAACATCACCAAGGAACTTCTCGAAATTACCAGCGCCGCCATGGCGATGGGCAACTGACCTCTCTCGGAAATGAACACAGGAAAGATCGTCCAGATCATCGGTCCCGTCGTCGACGTGGAGTTCTCCGGAACTCTCCCCGCGATCTACAACGCGCTCACCGTCGACTTCACGCCTCCCGGCGGCTCCGCCACCCGTCTCACGCTTGAGGTGCAGCAGCACCTCGGCGGACACTGGATTCGCGCCGTCGCCATGAGCACCACCGAAGGCCTTAAGCGGGGCCAGCCGGTGGTTGATCAGGGTCAACCGATTTCGATGCCCGTGGGTGAAGCCGTCATGGGCCGTGTCTTCAATGTCACCGGTGACGCCGTTGATGAGCAGGGTCCGGTTAAGGCCGACAAGTATTACCCGATCCATCGCAGCGCTCCTCCGCTGGTGGATCAATCCACCAGCCCTCAGATCCTGACCACCGGTATTAAGGTCATCGATTTGATTTGTCCCTTTCTCAAGGGCGGTAAGGTCGGAGCCTTCGGTGGTGCGGGCGTCGGCAAGACGGTCGTCATCATGGAGCTCATCAACAACATCGCGAAGCTGCACGGCGGCATCTCAATGTTTGCGGGCGTCGGTGAGCGTACCCGTGAGGGCAACGATCTCTACAACGAGATGATCGAGGCCAATGTCATCAAGACCAAGAAGGACGCCAAGGGCCACCCCGAGATCGGAGCCAACGGCCTGCCGATTCTCGAGCCCGGATCCCGCATTGGTCTGGTCTACGGTCAGATGAACGAGCCGCCCGGAGCCCGTCTCCGAGTTGCTCTCTCGGCCTTGGCGGTCACCGAGTATTTCCGCGACGAGAAGAACCAAGACGTGCTGCTCTTCGTCGACAACGTGTTCCGCTTCTCGCAGGCGGGGTCCGAGGTGTCGGCGTTGCTGGGTCGCACTCCGTCTGCGGTGGGTTACCAGCCGACGTTGGCCGCCGAAATGGGCAATCTTCAGGAGCGCATCACGTCCACCAAGAAGGGTTCTATCACCTCCTTCCAGGCGGTGTATGTGCCGGCCGACGATCTCACTGATCCTGCCCCGGCCACCACCTTCGCTCACCTTGATGCGACGATCGTTCTCGAACGTTCCATCGCCGAGTTGGGTATCTTTCCGGCGGTGGATCCGCTGGCTTCTAGCTCCCGCGCTCTGGCGCCGGAGTTCGTTGGCGAAGAGCATTACAGCGTGGCCCGTGGCGTTCAGAAGGTGCTCCAACGCTACAAGGATCTTCAGGATATCATCGCGATTCTCGGCATGGACGAGTTGTCTGCTGATGACAAGTTGACCGTCTTCCGCGCCCGCAAGATTCAGAAATTCCTCAGCCAGCCGTTCACGGTGGCCGAGCAGTTCACTGGACGTCCGGGCAAGCAGGTGCCTGTGGCCGAGACTGTCCGGAGCTTCAAGGAGATCTTGGAAGGCAAGTACGACGATATCGCCGAGGCCAACTTCTACATGAGGGGTGGCATCGACGAGATTCAGGACTGACCGGTTGTCTGTCCCACGCTCAGAATCCCAACGACATGGCCACTCTCAAACTTGAAATCGCCACGCCCGAGGCCCGGATTTATTCCGAGGAGGTCGATATGGTTACCTTGCCTGGGCTCGAAGGCGAGATGGGTATCTTCCCGATGCACATCCCGCTGATGACTCAGATCACCCATGGTGAGATCATCGTCCGCAAGGGCGGCCAAGATCACTTCCTCGCCGTTGGAGAAGGTTTTGTAGAAATCACCGGTCAACGGGTGGCTATCTTGACTGATATGGCTATCCGCGCTGCGGATATCGACGAGGTTCGCGCCGAAGAGGCCCGGAAAAAGGCCGAGGCGCGAATCGCTCAAAGATTGGGAGATGAGGAAACGGCTGTAGCCCAGGCTGCTCTGATGCACTCGTTGACCCAGTTGAACTTGAAGCGTCGCCACCATCGGTGAATTGATCCACCGGATCAGATTCAATAAAACAGTCGCCGCTAATACGGCCGCCTCTCATAGGGCGGCCGTTGTTATTCGAGCACCTCTCCCGAGCAAACACCTCTTCTGAGCTCGGTTGGAACGCCGCTCGGAGAGGCGGGCCTTCTGCAACCCAATCCGTCGAGCCAGTCAACCGCATGCCGGGAACCATCGAATTACCGACGCCCGACGTCGATGTGGAGACGGATCCCAAGAAGGTTCGTGAGCAAGAGTATACCGTCATCGTCTGGGATGACCCGGTGAACCTCATGCCCTACGTGACCCATGTGTTTCAGCAGGTCTTCGGTTGGGGACGAGAGAAGGCACAGCGCCACATGCTCGAAGTCCATGAGCAGGGCCGTAGCGTTGTGGTTCGAGACAGCTTCGAAAAAGCGGAGTACTATGTGCATGCGCTCCAGAAGTATTCCCTCACCGCCACTTTAGAACCGGCCTCGTGAGACTTCACGCGAGCGACGACGAGGGGACGTCCTGGTTTCTCAGTCCTGGGGAGCGCAATCTGCTGCTCACGCTTTTTTCTCGTCCCATGGACCCCCGCCAACGAGCTCGGCTGAGTCGCACCTCTGAAGCCCTAGAGGAACTATGCCAATCGGATCTAGCCGGTGAATTGGAGACGCACCGAGCAGAGGTACGTTCCCAATTGGTGGTGCTCTTGGGCGTGGCGGTTTCGGCCCAAACGACGATCCAAACCCCGACCGGACCCCGAGAAGACTCGGGCTGGATTCTTCGTCTTACTTCCGAAGACCGTGAATCCTTCCTTCAGGCCCTGAACGAATTGCGCCTAGGGGCCTGGGAACAACTCGGGCGGCCCGATCCCCCAGAGGTTCCCGACGATCTGGCTCCCGACTCACCCAATATCTTGCATTGGTGGACCCTGGAAATCGCCTCTCGCTTCCAGACCCGGTTGATTTCTGAGGAATCTCCCGAATGACGAATTTGTCCGGTTCCGTGGTTTTCCTGTCTCCAGGAGATCGGTTGCCGGATCCGAGCCAAGCCCGGGACGATGGACTGGTGGCAGTGGGAGGCGACCTGTCGGTGGAGCGGTTGTTGGAAGCTTATCAGAGCGGACTTTTCCCGTGGTCGGCCAACCCGATTACCTGGTGGTCCCCCGATCCACGCGGCGTTCTTCAGGTGGGCGCAGTGCATGTTTCGCGCAGTCTGGCCCGGACACTGCGTCAAGCCCCCTACACGGTGACTTTCGATCAGGATTTTTCTGCCGTTATTCGAGCCTGTGCCTCGGTGCCCCGGGGCGGGGCTACCTCAACTTGGATTTCACCGCAACTCATGGAGGCGTATGAACAACTGGCTCAGGCCGGACATGCCCACAGTGTGGAATGCTGGCAGGAAGGGCGGCTGGTGGGTGGGGTGTATGGGGTTTGCGTGGGGGGATTCTTTGCCGGTGAGTCCATGTTTCACCTCTCGGATAATGCTTCGAAGGTGGCTTTGGTCCACCTGGACCGTCATTTGGCCCGCCGCGGATTCACTTTGCTGGACTGTCAGATGGTTACCTCGGTCACCCGCTCGCTGGGAGCCACAGAAATTCCCCGGGCCGACTATTTGGAAAGGTTGTCCCGGGCTGTGGGCCAACCTTCACGGTGGTGAAGTTTACTGACCGGCACTATCGGTCCTGACCTCTAGCCTTCAGGCGACCGCCACGGCTGAAGCCCGTCGGGATTCCAGCGCCAAGATCATGCTGTTGAGGATGCCACGGCCATCTTCTGTTCCGAGGATTCCTTCCACTGCTCGATCCGGGTGAGGCATGAGGCCCGCCACGTTGAAGCGCTCGTTGGCGATGCCCGCGATGTTCAGCACGGAACCATTGGGATTGGCAGCCTCAGTCACGGCACCGCTCGCGTCACAGTACTGCCACAGGATTTGGCGCTGTGCCTGCAATCGATCGAGCGTGGGGGCATCGGCGAAGTAGCATCCCTCGCCGTGGGCGATGGGAATGCGGATGGGAACACCGTCGCGGCGGACTTTTGAAGTAAAGGGAGTCTCGAAGTTGGCGGTTTTCAGAAAAACCTGTTCGCAGTGAAAACGCAGATCCCGATTACGGATGAGTGCACCGGGCAATAGACCCGCCTCGCAAAGGATCTGGAAGCCATTGCAAATGCCCAAGACGAGCCCGCCGTTGTCCGCAAAGCGGCTCACCGCCTGCATCACCGGGCTGAAACGGGCGATGGCCCCGCAACGCAGAGCGTCCCCATAGCTAAAGCCACCGGGCACGATCACGGCATCGACCTCGCCCAACGAGGTGTCCTTGTGCCAGACGAGTTTTGCTTGGCTACCCAGCACGCGCAGAGCGTGCACGCAATCTTGATCGCAGTTGGAAGCAGGAAACTGGAGGATGGCAAATCGCATAACCGAGGCGGTCGTCATTCCACGATCTCCAGACGGTAATCTTCGATCACCGGGTTGCTCAGGAAACGCAAGGCCGCCTCGTTGAGGGCTTTGTGGGCATCGGTGGCCGAGGTGCCTGGGGCCAAGTCGATCTCAATGTACTTGCCCACGCGGACGCCGGTGACTCCAGCGTATCCCATGTGTTCGAGGGCGTTGGCGACGGTCTTGCCCTGTGGATCGAGGACGGCCTTTTTCGGGGTAATGACGAGCTTGGCTTTCATGGCAGCGGAAGTTCCTCCGGAAACCCGAAGGAGAGAGGAGAATGAGACAGCATCTGGATGGAGGTGAAGCAGATTTCTGGCGGCTTTGGCTGGCCCAGAGCGAACCCGGCCGGAATTGGACGCTTGCCAGTAATTCGTCGGCCGGTAGGATATAGGTTCTTTCCGCCGGATTACCCAGCGGAACACCCGTTTTTATTTTATGGCAGTTAACGCGAACGAACTCCGCAAGGGTCAAGCGATCAAGTACAATTCCGACATTTGCGTCGTCCTTGAGGTAACCCATCGGACTCCCGGCAACCTCCGCGCTTTTGTTCAGGGCATTTTGCGCAGCATCAAGACCGGTAAGAGCATGGATGTCCGCTTCGGCTCGGGGGAAAAGATCGAGACGGTGCCGTTGATGACCTACAAGATGGAGTACAGCTACAAGACCGGTGACGACTATGTGTTCGTCAATCCTGAGACTTTCGAAGAGGTCACGGTAACTCCTGAATTCGTCGGTGATGCCAAAAACTATCTCACCGAGAACAGTTTAGTGACCATGACCTTCGTCGAGGAGAAGGCCGTCATTATTGAAATGCCTTCGAGCGTTGTCCTGATTGTTTCCAATGCGCCGGAAGGCCTCAAGGGTGACAGCGCCAACAATGTGCAGAAGACGGTGACGTTGGAGACGGGTCTTGAGATTAATGTCCCCCTCTTCATCAAGACGGGTGAGAAGATCAAGGTAGACACGCGGACCGGCAAGTACATGGAACGCGCCTGAGGCAGTTCTCTACGATTTCTGACACTTTCAAGTATCCAGACGCCCATCCTGCTCCGTGCAGAATGGGCGTTTGTTTTTGGCGGCTTCAATAAAAGCGGAGCGGGTTTGAGTGACGGAGTGGCCCGACTTAGTTAAGCCCATTCAGGACCAATCGCAGAGGGCCGACACCGCGGCTGCAGAACCATCGCGCAGCCAACCATCGAGCTGAGCGGGATCCTTGAGCTGTTGGCCCCGAATTCGGGGCACCACCACGAAGCGGGTATCGATCTCGCCCAAGGCACTCAGGTCGCTCCAGAGCTTTTCGAACTGGGCGACGGGAAAGACATCTTCCTGGCCGTGTCCCCAGCGTTTCTTTACGTCCTTAATCGTGACATAGGTCGGCAGCCGACTGGCCATGGTGCGGATCGCAGAGGCAATTTTCGGTTCGTTCTGGGAAAGAATATCCTCCCGCGTCAATCCGAAGGCTTCCAGCAACCGATCGAGATGGATCCAAGTCGTCATGGAGTTGTAGAAGCGCAACCGGAACTCGTCCTCATCCCGCGGCATTGCCAACCCTTCGACCAATCGTGGTCGACCGTTGACCCGAGCGAGGCCTCCCCCTCGGTCTTCCAGCCGCCGCCCGATCACTTCGAAGGTGAGACAGGCCCCGCTGAGAATATGCTGCCCCAACAAGGCCGGATCCATGGAGGCTCCGAGGGTATCGATGTTGTGGAGCAGTAAGTATTTGAGCTGGGGTCGCTCACTCAGGAGTCCGGCCAGCACGCCATTGCGAAAGAGATTGGGAACTTCGAAGAAATGGCCCACTGGATGCAGGCATTGCAGTGGCACGTTGTCGGTGTAGTCGCCGGTCTCACCCGCAGTCTTGGCCCAGCCAATGAGGGCCGATCGGAGACTCTCGCGGACCTTCTGCTGCTGAACATCGAGCACCTGTTGAGGCATTTCTTCCCACGCGAAGCGAAGATCGCGTTCGGTCGGGATGAGTCTGAGGCCGACGCTGCGGCCTGGTGACAGAATCAGAGGCCCCGGGTAGCCATAACCCTCTACTTGTTGGAGGAACCGCTGGGTGGGTTCGTGGGTGAGGTAGCTCGTTGTGAAAAGGTGCGGCAAGACGTGGCCCGCCAAGCGACCTGAGCGCCGGGACTTGGCCAAGTGGGTCTCGATGAAGGTCCGGTGCCGACCGGCGAACTGGGCGAAGGGATGCAGGGCTTTGCAGGTGCCAGCACCGCCGGTCCATCGCGATCCGGCTCCCGCGGCCAAGGTCACCACGGCAACTTCGCCGGCTCGCAAGGCTGCCTCACCGGCAGCGCGGACTTCGGGCGGCACCGTGGTCGAAGCCGTGTCCCAACGCAGCACATCGTCTGCTTCGACGTCTTCGATCCGGCTGTCGGCGCGGAGGCGATTTTGGGCGAGTCCGATGCGACCCTCCCGCAGGTCTGAGCGGATTTGCTCATGCTGGGCGGGATCAAAACCGTTCTCCGCCAGCAATCCCTGCAATCCGCTGCGTTCGCTCTCACCGTTTCGGGAGCGAGGCAAGAGGGCATCGAAGAGTGTCTGGATCATCCCACCCAGCTCTGGCCGCGTGCGTGCGGCCATTCCTACTCGGTCGAGTTCAGTACGGCGAGCCGGGGTCAATGAGCGGCGATCGGCGCGCAGCAGGGTGGGTACCGTGAGGGCGTAATAATTGAGCGGCATTAGCGCCTCCTCGCCGGAGAGCAAATCGGCCATGGTGCCGTGCTCGTTGATGGCGTAGTCGAAGACCACCGGATCCATGGCGAAGGGAAGGGCCGTCGAGAGGCTACGCTTAGTTTCCAGCATGAGGATTTGAAGCCGCTCTTGAGCCTCGGCCTTCCGCTCCGGGGCAAAGATGAAACCCATGCCGCCGCCGGACATGCCGCCGAGCATCCAAAAGCCCCAGAAATCAGCACCAAATTCGGTCTCGCACTGTTGAATCAGACGTTCGGTGAAGTGGTTGGAGGCCCAGGGAATAATGGCCTGCAGGGGCTGCCGAAAATTGCGCGTGGTGGCCTTGCCAACGGCGTGGATGTCTCCGCGTCGGAGAGCATCAATAATTTCGTCGAGCACCCCAAGCGCCTCTTGGCGTCCCGACCATTCGGAGGCGGAGCGCAGGAGGTATTTTTCGGTCACCATTTCGAGAATGGGACCCACGTTTTGGGCCATGCCTCCGTGGACCACTACCAGTGAATCCATGAGCGCGCGGCGAGAGGACTCCGGGATTTCTTGGCGGCTGAAAACATGATGGGTTGGCATGAGGCATCCCCGGGAAATGCCCCACTCGGGATCCTCTTCGGTGGCCGCCACGCCCGTGATGAGCTTGATGCCCGGCCAGACCCCGCCCGAGTCTTGCCATCCGCCACCGGAGCCGCCGAGCCACTCGCCCAAGAGGGCCCGTGCGAGAACGAGCCGCCGCTCCGATTCCTCAAGCGATCCGGTCAGTGAAGAGGCCTGTCCAGTAGCTCGCATACAAACGCTGATGAGCGAGCCCAGCAAATTCGTGCTGACAGCCAACCGCGATCCCTTGGGGATGTCGTTGACGCTGGAACACAGTTCGAGGCCGCGTCCGGGACCGACGATGCGCGCGAGCAAGTCGGCCAGAGATTGCCCGGAACCTTCGATGCCCGGCGGAACCACGCCTGCGGCGATGACGGCCGCTTTCAGCAACCCGAGATGGTCCTTGGCGAAATCGAAGACCTCGCTCAATGCAGTGATGTCGGCGGTCGCTCCAAGATCCACCGAGGTGAGGCGGAGCAGCGGTTCATCGAGCACGCGCAGCCAGGCACTCACCGGTGGCCGCGGAGCCGCATCGCGTCCGTGGACACCGAGGTCCACTGAGATGTTCAGCACCTTGGCCCCCTCGGGGTAGTCCATGCCCAAAAAGAAGATGTCGGACCAGGCCGAGTGGGTGAGATCCATCCGCACCGGCGTGAGTTCGCGGAGAATGGGATAGGCGCCCTCTGGGGATCGCTCCAAGAGTTCTGGCCGCAGTCTCAGTGGCTGATCAGCGGGATGGCCCATGCGGAACATCCATTGATTTCCTCGCACGGTTCGCACACTGCGTCGCACTTGGTCAGCGAGGGTCTGGAAAGCCAGGCGGTGGTAGGCGGCCGCCAGGGCCGAAGCGATGCCTTCGGAGGGACCTTGGGTCTCAAGCTCTCCGAGAAAGCAGTCGATGGCCTCTTCGAAGCGGCGGTTGAGCAGATGTTCGAAGCCAGCAAACGGGATCAAACCGGCTTGTCCCGAGGTGCTGAGTTTCGGAGGAAGGTGAAACCGTTGGAGGGCCGATAGAAAAAACAGGGCCCGCACCCGTTCGTACAAATTTTGGGCCTCTCGGCGGAACCGGTCCAAGGCCGAGCAGGCGTCCAGCAGCTCAGCCAGCGTGGCCGGCCCGGCCCAAGCCTCCAAGGGACGGTTCCGCACGGAGGGCTCCGGCGACGTAATGAGGTCGATGAGCGGGTGGGCGGGCACAAGGACGTCACCTTCCCCGAAGGTCTTCCTATCCGTCAACGCTCCGGACCGCGGGTTTCGGTGGCCGGTCGATCCAATTAATTCCGGCGGCCGAGGCCGGACAGGTAGCGAAGAAGGTCTCGGAGTTCGGTTTCGCTGAGTGTGTCCACGAGTCCGGCCGGCATGATCGAGCCGGCCTGGGTCTGGGAACGGATCTCGGAGCGGGCCAACCGCATAGGTTTCCGGGTGGCCGCATCCAGCAGCAACACCTCTTGGGCAGACGTGCTTTCGATGCGGCCCTGGATCTCTTCGCCGTTCTGGAGTGTGAGGTTCCAAGACATGAACCCTTCCTTCACTTCGACTTGGGGTTCTAGCAGTGCACGCAGGATAAAGTCGGGCGTCTGGGCCGTGCCGAGAGCGCCCAGGTCGGGACCTAGGCCCGGTTGCGATGCGCCGATGCCATGGCAGGAGGTGCAGCCGAGCTCGGCCCGCGTAAAAACCGCGGCCCCGCGCCGTGCATCACCCGAGGCACGGACGGTCTTCAGAAATTCTTGGCGGGCGGGGCCGCTGGCTAGTCGATCGGTGAGGGTCTGGTTGCCGGCGGTTCGACCGAGCGCCTGTGCTAATACCGGGGTGAGCTCGGGTACTTGGCGTCCGGCCTGGGCCAAAAACCCGGCCAGAGCACGGGCCGATTCTGGATGGGGTGCGACTATTTGTAGGGCTTTGGCTAGAGCGTCGGCCGCGCCGGGTTGACGCAAGATCGGGGTCATTACGGTCTCGATCGCTGCGGTGTTGGCTTCTTGGGCCAAGACTTCGGATGCCAATCGACAGGCAGCCCCCAGATCTCTGGCAGCGATGGCAGCGGCTGCGACGGTCTTCAGAACGGTAGGCGCCTCAGGGCTCGCCGCGCGGAGGATTCGAGCCGTGTGTTCGGTACTGGGGAAGAGGGCCAAGCCGGCAATGGTTCCGGCACGGACTGCCTCGGGTGTCTCTCGGGATTCGAGAAGACGCACCACTTCGGATTCCAATGAGCGGATTTGCCAGCGGCCGATCAACCGGGCCGCCGCCGCTTGAACGGAAGGATGGGCCGAAGACAGGAGCGTGCCCAGGGCCGGGCCAACGTCTTGGGTGGGCTTGAGTCCGAGGTTCCGGCCCAGCGTGTCCAACTGAAGTAAGGCTCGGGTGTGGGCTCCGGCATCGTAGGCGGTGCCGACGGTGAAGGTTCGAGGCGCTAGCAGCAGGGGGATATCCTGAGGCCGGGCGGCGGCCAGCACGGACTCGATGAGCGAGGCTTGGGTGTCGGCGGGCAGGGCGACTTCTTGGACGCGCCGCAATCGGGTCGCCGCTTCGTCCACGGTATCTGCACTGCGATCGGCTCGGGCAAAGGCGTCGCGTCGGCGCTGGTTGTTGCCGAAGCTCAGGGAGCCTTGCGCATAGGGGCCTTTCCACAGCGGCTTGAGGGCGTGGACGCATTGGGTGAAGGCATAAGCCACCGGGGCTTCTCCGGGTGCTCCCGTGGCATTCTCCATGGCGATGGCAGCCACTTCGACGGCGCGCGCGTCCGGCACATAGGCGCAGGCGACCACGGCTTCCAGACGCACTGTGGCTTCTGTGTCTGCCGCCAGGCGTGTCAGCACTTCCAGCGGATCGTTCAGGCGACTGGCCCAGTGACCGGTAATTCGGGCAGCACGGGCTCGGTGGTTGGGATGCCGGGAGCGGGAGAGGAGGTTGATGAATTCTGCATGGGGAACCTCGTGCGAGGCGAGGACACCGATGCCTTCGTATATTCGATCGAGACGAGCCTCTTCGGACGGGGCTGCTTGCGCCCAATTCTGGAAGCCGGCGACCACGGGTTCGGTCGGTCGATCGTTGAGGACGCGGCCCGCGAGTTGCCGGTTCCAGCGTTCGGGAGAGAGCAGTGTGTCGAAGAGAGCGGGCAGAGGAGCGGTCTCAAGGGCAGGGGCACGCAGGGCCGGCCGCCCTTTGGCGGACACACGCCAAATGCGTCCGCGGGTCTTGTCGCGGTCGGGATGTCGGAAGCTCGTCTGGTAGTGGCCGATCAGGGAGTTGAACCAGTCGC
This sequence comes from Verrucomicrobiota bacterium, assembly GCA_039796015.1. GTDB lineage: Bacteria > Verrucomicrobiota > Verrucomicrobiia > Limisphaerales > UBA9464 > SXXZ01. The sequence continues at coordinate 2,493 of JBDKKQ010000321.1, read as the reverse complement.
AGAGGTACAGGGCGCCATCGGGGCCAAAGCGCACATCGACCACACGGAAGGCGGTGTTGGTCGATTCAACCAGGGGTGGCAGTCGGTCCACTTGGAAAGTCGCTCCCCGCGGGGTAAGGCGGAATCGCTCGACGCTGTTATGAAGATACCCGCCCGCCACAAACTCTCCGCGGTGCTCGGGGAGCCAGTGACTGTTGTCGGCGATGTCGGCTCCTCCAAACTTGCGGCCTTGATTCCACAAAGGTGGATGAGCCTCGAAGTGCTCGGTGCGGATCATCGCCTGCGTGAGGTGGGCGATGCCGTGGCCATTGCCGGCGAAGACGAAGGGTTGGCCGGCGCGGTCGAAGGTAGTGCCGAAGGGATTGTGCGCGCCCATGGCTCCGTCCCAAAAGGCGTCGAGCCGCATGCGCCGTGGCCAGAATCGCCAGAGGCCGGCCTGATGCAGCGTCTCGTTGCCCCAGGGGGTTTCGATGCGGCTAATGGCGTGGAGGCCCTGGCTCATCATGAGTTCTCCAGCGGGGCCCCAGGTGAAGGAGTTCAGGGTCTGGTGGGTGTCGCCGGTTCCGAATCCGCTGAAGATCACGCGTCGCACGTCGGCCTTGCCATCGCCGTCGGTGTCCTTGAGGAAGAGCAGTTGGTCGGCCGCTCCCACGTAAACGCCACCATCGCCGAGCTCGAGCCCAAGGGGCATGTGGAGTTGGTCATCGAACACGGTGGAGCGATCGGCCCGGCCGTCGTGATCGGTGTCTTCGAGTACGACGATGCGATCGCGCGGGGCCTCGCCGGGGCGAATCTGAGGATAACTGGTGGTGGTGGTGACCCAGAGTCGACCATCGCCGTCGAAGCGGATTTGGGTGGGTTTGACCACGCCGTCAGCTTCGCTGGCAAAGAGGCTAATGGAGTAGCCGTCGGCCACGTTCAGTGAAGCGAGTTCTTCGGCGGGTGTCTGGGTGGCCAGGAGGGTGCCGGACAGGCAGAGGGCCGAGAAGGCCACCGCCTGAAGGAGTGCTCGGGAGGGGACGGGGTGCAAGCGGTGAGCAGTCATGGCGGATCAACGGGCGGTCTCGAGTGGGGTAAAGCGGGTCAGGAGGGCGGCGAGGGTGTCGGTCTTCTGGTCTGCTGCCTGAAGGAGCGGGACGAATTGTTCCATTTCTTTGGGGAACCAGCGGATCTTGGAGTCGAGGTGGTCCCGGCTGCTGAGTTGCTCGGTGCGGTCGCCTGCCAGAAAGGCCCAGTTGGTGGGCCGGCTGTAGGCTTTCCACAGTGCGTTGCGTGCGATGACGGACTGTCGCAGTGCTTCCCACGAGGGTTCGGGGAATCGGCCGGTCGGATCGGTTTGAGGGATAACGAGTCCGTGAAGCCAGGGCTTGAGGGCGTTGGCCGCCACGTGGGCTTGTCCTGATTCGGTGAGTTTGCGTCCGTCGATGGAAAGGCTCTTCTGGGATTGGGCGGCTTCGAAGACATCGATAATGGGCAGGTTTTGGCGTCGGGCGATGTCTCGGATGCGTTGGGCGTAGGCTTCGATCGGGGGTGTATTGCTGCGGGTGACGGGAATGGGAGTGACGAGGAGGACGCGGGTTCCCAGGGCTTGGCAGTCGAGGACCCATTGGTTGAGGCGTTCTGCGAAGTGTTCGAGGTGTTGGAGTCCTTCGTAGGCTTCGCCTTGACCGAAATCGAGAATACAGACGGTGGCCTTGGCGGTGGCCACTTGTTGAAGGGGGCTGGGATAATTGACTTCGCGAAGTTGGCTGAAAACGGTGTCGCCTTCGCGGGCGAGGTTGAGGATTCGCAGGTGGTGGCCGGGGTGGGCTGCGATGAGCAGTGTTTCCCAATGAGCACTTCGGGCCCGGGATTCGGCGGAGCCGCCGCCGATGAGGGCGATGATGTCGTTGGTGCGCAGGGATGGAGCGGGGGGCGGGTTTTCCGCGCCGAGGCTCCATCGCGCCCAAAGGGCTCCGCAGGCCAGGATCCACAGGAACGGTTTCATGCGCATTGGGGAAAGAGGGCCCAATCAAACAGTCTGGGGCGGGCTTGGGAAGTCTCAACACGGTTTCGTGCTTCTTGGGCGGCTCTGTGGCTCGGGTTGTCTTGGAGGGGTGTGGGGTGAGGAGCTTTTGCGGAACGGGATTGGTTGGTTGGGGCAGGCTCTTTGGGGAACGGGTTGGGAATGGGGCTTTAGGTGGTGCGCTTTTTCTTGGGGGTGGCCTCGCAGCAGGGGTGTCTTGGAGGTGGGTGAGGTAAAGAGCTTTTGCAGAGTCGGGAGAGGGGTGTGTATGCTGATGCCAGAAATCCACTTCGCCATGACCTTCTCCAACTGGTTTCCATGTGTCGGTGTCTTGTCTTTGATGGCTGCTGCCGGGGCCGCCGATTCGATGGTTCAGGTTCCAGATGCGGCGCTGCAAAATTCCGTGGGCTTGGGGTTGAAGGCGAACGGTGAACGCCAGCGGAGCGCTGCGGCGTCTTGGAAGGTGTTCCATGGGTTTCAGTTCAAAG
>JBDKKQ010000320.1:0-3679 GCA_039796015.1 Verrucomicrobiota bacterium | reverse complement strand
TTTGACTCCGCTGTCAGCGACGCCATCCAAGCGTTTTTCCAATCGCGCGGACGTCCGGTTCCCCCGCGCACCCGGGTCGAAGCCATGGTTCCGCAAGGAGCGATCGTGGTGTCCAATCGCCAAGGTACGGCCCCCGGGTTGATGATCGAAGCTTCACCCAATCCGTTCCGACCTGAGGGAAAGCGTTCTTGGTTAGTCATGTTGCCGGGGCCGCCGCGCGAGTTGCGCCCGATGTTCGACCAAGAGGTTCTGCCATGGATGAGTCGTGAATTTCCCCGTGAAACGGAGTTCGTTTGCCGCACTCTCAAGACCGCTGGCATTGGTGAATCCAACATGGAGGAACTAATTTCGGCTCCGCTCCAGCACCTCACCGAGGGTGGAATGGACTTGGGCTTTTGTGCTCGGGTGGGCGAGGTGGATGTGCGGTTCGTAGCGCGAGGGACCGATGCGGCGGCGGTGGTGACCGAGGCCGAGGCCATCACCCGACGGTTGGCCGGAGACGCGGTCTTTGGCGAACAGGACGAAGTGCTCGAAGGGGTTGTGGTCCGCGCATTGACCCAGCGGGGGCAGACCTTGGCGCTGGCCGAGAGTTGCACCGGTGGTCATATCGCCCACCGCATCACCAATATCCCTGGGGCATCGGCGGTGTTCTTGGCCGGCTACGTGACCTATGCCAATGCTGCCAAGGCTCGAACCTTGGGAGTTCGGGAGGAGTCGCTGCGAGAGTTTGGAGCGGTGAGTGAAGCGGTAGCGCGGGAAATGGCCGAGGGAGCCCGTCGGGTGTCCGGTTCCGACTGGGCCTTGTCGGTGACCGGCATCGCCGGACCTTCGGGAGGTACTCTGGATAAACCCGTTGGCACGGTGTGGATGGCGCTGGCAGGGCCGGACGGCACGGAAGCGGTGCAGCGCCTCAATCGCTTCGACCGCGAGACCTTCAAGTTCACCACCAGCCAACAGGCCCTCCACCTGCTATTCCGTCAACTGAAGCGCTCCCACTGACGTCGGTTCCCTGCAACGGAATGCGGTAACGAGATTGGGAATGCCCTCCTCGGTAGCCAGAAAACGAGGGGTTTTGTGCTCCGCGAGGGGTGGTTGCCGGTGCAGTGTCATCGCTCGTTCCGGCCGGGTCTTGCTGCTGCAGGGTGTGGGTGGGTCGACTGTGCCGAGCTTGCCAAGCGGCAGGGCGGCCCGGCCAAGACACGAGGACTCGAACGTCGCTTGAATCACAAATCCAATGGCAAACCTTCATCGCATTCAGGTCGTGGATTCCCATACCGGCGGCGAACCGACTCGCGTGGTGATCTCCGGCGGGCCGGACCTGGGAACCGGTCCGCTCTCGGAGCGCGTGCTGCGGCTGGGTAGCCAGTTCGACCGATTCCGTTCGGCCGTGGTCAACGAACCACGGGGTTCCGATGTCTTGGTGGGCGCTTTTCTGGTTCCACCGCACGCCCCCGACTGCGACTTGGGTGTGATCTTCTTCAACAACGTCGGATCCTTGGGCATGTGTGGGCATGGCACCATCGGCTTGATGGTTACTCTGGCGCACCTGGGTCGAGTGCGACCGGGCACCCATCGAATTGACACCCCTGTCGGCCCGGTCTCCGCCACCCTGCAGGCCGACGGTTCTGTTTCGGTGGCCAATGTGCCTTCCTACCGCCACAAGGCCTCGGTCGTCGTGCAGGTGCCGGGGATCGGTGCGGTTTCGGGCGACGTGGCCTGGGGTGGGAATTGGTTTTTTCTGGTTCATACCCCGGTGTGGGAGTTGTCCCTTCAAAACGTTGAAACCTTGACCGATGTGAGTTGGCGGATTCGCCAGGCGGTCAATGCCCAGGGGTTTCCCGAGGTAGACCACGTAGAACTCTTTGGTCCTCCCGCATCTGGCGGACACTCGCGCAACTTTGTGTTGTGCCCCGGCAAGGCCTACGATCGATCGCCCTGTGGCACGGGGACCAGCGCCAAGCTGGCCTGTTTGGCTGCGGATGGAAAATTGGAGGAGGGTCAGTCTTGGATCCAGGAGGGTATTCTGGGCAGTTCCTTCCGCGGAGAATATTGCTGGGAGGATCGTACTCGAGGTCGGGTCCTGCCGGTGGTCACCGGAAGCGCCCACATCATCGCCGAGACGACCTTGATCTTGAGCGACGAGGATCCCTTTCAGTGGGGAATCCGCCCGGCCTAGCCTAGATGGCTTCAGCGGCTTCGCGACGAAGTGCTGTAAACCCTCCGGGCGAGGCTTTGTAAAAAACGTGCGGAAACTGGTTGAAGCCAGACCCGTCAGGTCGAACGATTTGGATCTCGTATGTCGAAACCAGCGCTGGGGCGCGGATTGGCCAGTTTGCTACAGGAAGAGGTGGACCGTGGGGCCGTGAACGCACCGGGCATGACTCCGTTGAAAGAGACTCCGGTCGCACAACCGGAGCTTGTTCCGGCGGTGATTTCCGCGGCGACTTCGATCGCATCTTCAACCCAGGTTCCCGCCGAGGTTCCAACACCGAATCCAACCCAGGTTGCATCGATGGGTACCGCCGATCAGCCTGTTTCGGAGCAGGAGATTTCTCTTCCGCAGACGGTTTCAGCAGAGGCCATCAAACCGGTTCCCGTGGCCCCAGTCGGCATGTCGAACCCACCCAGTCCCGCTTTAGCGACGGCCCCGGGGGTTGCCACCCTCCCGGGTTGGATTATCCCCACATTGATTGCCGGAGACTTGGTGGTGGTTTTGTCGGCCATTCTTTGGGCGGCCTGGGGTCGGGGAATGGGTCGCTGGCCTTGGATTGCCGCCCTGTTTGCCGTAGGGAGCTCTCAGGCCATCGTGGCATTGTTTCTGGCTCGGTCCGGAACCAGTCAGGGTTCTGGACCCTTTTCTGGACGTCCTCTCACTGCTGCCGCACCGGCTCCTGGAATCCGCGTCCGCTTTGTTGAGGAGCAACCTCAGAGTCGCCGGGGCGATCGCCGTTGAAGCGGTTCCCGCTGAAGAGGCGCTGAAGACGCGCTGAAGAGTCACTGAAGACACGGCCTCGGGTCCGGCAGCCTCGCAGAATATCCCACAGACCAAAGGAAACCCAGGGACTAGATTTGTCCGCGCACCGCTGTATTGAAGCAGCCCCTGTTGTCGAACCGCATGTAAGTCCCGACCGACGGACCGATCACTCCACACCGCCTCCGAGGTTGAATCTGACCAACCGAGGCGCGAGGCGGTTCAGAAGGTTCTCCCGAGTGACCTTCAATTCATGGTGTTGGTCCGCCATTGCGGCGTGATCGCCCACAGGTTGATGGGTGAGAGCGAATTGCGGTAGCGGAGGTAGCGGGTGGATCCGTCGGCAAAGGCGAAGTTGGATCCACCGTTGGCAGAACCTCCACGGTCCGAGCGCACCGCGCTATTGTGCACCGCGTGATTGAGCACCTCGTTGTCGTTGCCCAGATTACCCTCCAGCAGATCCATGAAGAAATGGCCGATCGGGTAGAGCTTCTCGCCGTACACGATGGTCTCGGACGGCTCGACGATGACACTCTCGTTGATGGTTTTGTTAATGATCGTGCCCATGTTGAAGGTCTCGCCACTGCTGGTCATTTGGCGTTCCAGAACGTCGTTCCAGCCGTTGATGATGTAAGTGCGCGGCGCGGAATCGGCCACCAGGTTGGTCCGAGTCTCTGCCGTGGCGGGCTTGTTCTTGCCGCCCGATCC
>JBDKKQ010000319.1:0-6197 GCA_039796015.1 Verrucomicrobiota bacterium | reverse complement strand
CGCTTCGCGCTGGTCGCCAGCGGCCATTGGCGCATCCTTTCCAACATCGAAGCCGTTCTTGCCGCCACAGGTGAAGAGGGTTTCCGCGATCTCACTGAACCCCGTCCCTGACTATGGCCCTGCAGGATTTGACTCCTCAACTTCGGACCCGCCTTCGAAGGGTGGAATGGGTCGTGGTGCTCTTTCTGGTGGGCGCGGTGATCGTGGGACTCCTCGGCTTGGGATTCTTCATCAAGACCACCGGTGACAAACGTGGGTGGTGGGTTCGTCAGGTGCCCTACTACACCTACCTTCGAGACGGCAGTTCGGTGAAAGTGGGTACTCCGGTGAAGATGCTGGGTTTCACCATCGGCGAGGTGGTCCAGATCGACACGGCCCCGGATGATTCCTGGCACCGAAGCGAGGGCTTCAACGTGTTTGTTCGGTTCCTGGTGCGGGACCCCTACCACGGGTACATTTTCACCGATTCCAAGCTCAAGGTCAGTGGCCTGCCCATCGACATCGCTGGAGGAAACTTCCTGGAGATAACCCGCAGCCAGGGCCTTGGCATCGCCACCACGGCCCCGTCCACCAATGCCACCGGCGGGGGAGCCTTGGGTGTCCTGTGGGACAAGTACGCCTACAATTTAGGTCGGCCGAACGTTACCAACTTCATCCGCTATGATCCGGTTGCCGAGGACGCCAAGGGTTACTTTATCCGCACCGAGGTCACGGGAGATCTCATCGGTGAACTCACCCTGCTGGTACCGCGGATTCGAGAAGCCTTCACCAAGCCCGGTGGCTTGGGCGACTTGCTCTTCCCCACTAACTTGTCGGCCCGCTTCGACCGACCCGGCGGACTTGGGGAGATCCTGATCCCGAGCAATCTCAATTCGGCGCTGACTCTGACTCTGACCAATTTGAACGCTCAGATCGGGGGCATTGGTTCGCTCGTCTCGAACCTCGACTCCACGGTGCCTCCGCTCCTGACCAACCTCAACACCACGCTGCCACCGCTGCTCACCGATCTGGGCCGCACGGTCCCGCCACTGGTTACGCAGCTGAACCAGCAAATCCAAGGGGTGGGGCCGTTGGTCTCCAATCTCAATACCACCTTGCCGGGCACATTGGTCGAGGTTGAACGGACCCTGGGGACGGTTCGCTCAAACACCCTGCCGGCGGTCGAGGGGGTCCTCACCAACTCCTCCGACTTTTTGGGTGGGCTTAAGCGGCACTGGCTCTTTCGTGGCGCCTTCAAGACCAACACTTCCTCAAAGCGCTGAACCATTCAGTTGGATGATTCCGGGGTGCGCCAGGGATCCGTTAGCGGCCCCAGGTCGGAGCGACGACAAATCCGGGAGAGACTTCGATCTGAAAATCGCTTCCGTTGATTCCACGGCTGGTCATTATACGGAACAATTTCCATGAACAAGCGAGCTATCCTCTCCTCCCTGTGTGCATCGGTGTTGCTGTTGGCTTCGGTGCCGATGAGCGCGGCAGAACCTGCGCCCAAGCCTGCTGAGAAGCCCGCGGCCACCAACGCACCGGTCTCGGTCTTCAAGGACAAGAAGCTTGAAGCAGCGGTGCGTCGGCAGGTCTTCGCCAAGCGCGAATCTCAGGATCCGTTGACGGCGGCCGATGTGGCCACGGTGTCCACCGTGTCCGCGCCCTTCTCGGGCATCACCAGCCTGGCGGGTCTGGAGCATTGCGTCGCGTTGGCTTCGCTGGAGATCCCGGGCAACCAGATCATTGATCTCGTACCCCTGGCCGGACTGAAGCAGCTCCAGTACCTCAACTTGGCTTCCAATCAGGTCTCGGTGATTGCCCCTCTGGCCTCGGTGCCGGCCTTGCAATACATCGAGCTCTCTCACAATCGAGTGAAGGACGTGAAGCCCTTGTCCGGTCTAACCAACCTTGCCTCGATTTACTTGTCGGCCAACCGTCTCGGCTCGGTGGCGCTGCTGACCAATTTGCCCCGGGTGGCAACTTTGTATATTGATCACAACAAGATCCGCTCCATCGAGGGTTTCGGAGCCTTCCGCAATTTAACACTGCTCTCGGCCGCCCACAACGGTATCAGCGATCTGGCGCCGTTGTCCGGCATCCGTGCTCCGTCTTTCTTGCAGTTGTCACACAATCGCATTCGAGACTTGGCTCCCCTGAGCCGATGGATGACCCCCGATCTGGAGAAGACCCGGAACTTTGCCCCGTTCGTTCGGGTCTACCTCGATGGCAATCCGCTGTCCAAGCAGTCCAAGGCCCAGCTCGAACAACTCAAGGCCAAGGGAGCGCGGATCAATCCGCCCGCCCGCTGATCCGAGGCCGACCGAATCGCCCTGCCCTCGAGGTGGTCGATTCGATCATCCAAACGGATTACGTCCGGACTTTCGGGAACCCGACTTTGCATCCTTCGGGTGGAAGGGGTTGGGTGCCGATGCTGTACGGTTTTTCTTGGGACGACTGACGAGTCCCCAACTAACGAACAGCCCGTTGACCAGCAGGTGGATCACGACCACGGCGGCCAGAGCAGGCCAGGACAACCACCGCACCACATAACCACCGAGTCCCAGATTGAGCACCAGCGACCCGCTCATGCTGGCCGCGGCGCTCAGGCGCCAGCACCCACCGAGGGTGATCTGCTTCTGCAACAGGAAGGCGACGATTCGCAGTGGTATCGCCAAAGTGAGGGCCAATAGGCTCCAGATCACCGTCATGGCCGTCGCTGCTGTGACGATGAGAGCGGCCAAAGCGGGCCGCCTCCAAGCCTCCCATGCAGCCTGCGCTTGGAGACGACCCAGCGGCAGGGTCGCCGTCGGTGGCCAAGGCAGGTCCACGAATCCAGCGATTCCGGCCAGTCTCAGGGTTTCCGGAAGGAGTTCGAGTTGAAGATCGGCTGTACGACCGAGCGGATCTAAGTTGCTGGGGCGGACGGCCACACCGAGGTGGGGCGAATCGGCCAGCAACCGCGGTGCGGTCTCCGGCCAATTGAATCGACCCTGTACCAGGGCTGGGCCGTTTTCTGGAAACTCTCGCACGGCTTGGTCCACGACGGGCCACCAGGTGGTGTGCAATGCCCAGCCCAGCACCAGGGCTGAGGTAAGAGCGAAACCTCCAAGGAATCCGAGGGCACGGCTGCCGCTCGCATCGGCAAAGCGGGACACCCCATTCCCGGTGAACGGTTGCCAAGCCCCCCGCGACCGTCGGGAAACCGTCGGAGCGGCACAGGGCTGGGTGGTTGTCGTGTCGGACACGGCATGACTTCAACGGGAAGCAGCGCTGTCGGCAATTCATCCCGTCGGTGAATTCCGGTTTGCCGAGCGGATGGGACCCGGGGCATGATCTTGTCAGTTCCTAGACTGCGCCCTATGAAGACCTTCTGCTTCCCCATCGTCGTGGCCGCCGCGATCCTCGCTGGTTGTGCCTCCAATGCCGCTGATTCTGCCGCCTCTAAACCCAAGCCGGGCCAAATTGGCCACGTAGATTCCCAGGGCTTCACCCTGATCTCCGACGGCTCTTGGACCGGCTGGAAGGTCAACGAGACGCCCGCCTCTTGGAGCCTCGCAGACGGCGGCTTTAAGGCCCAGGGTGAGCGGTCCCACAATTTTTACACCGGCCCGCTGGCTCCCTTCAAAGACTTTGAGTTGAAGGTGGATGTGAAGACGGCCCCCAACTCCAACGGTGGCATCTACATCCACACCAAGTACCAGGATTCTGGATGGCCCTGGGGTGGCTACGAGACCCAGGTCAATCAGACCCAGGGCGACTGGCGCAAATCGGGCAGCATCTACTCGGTGCAGGACGTCAAAGCGGACAAGATCGAGGGAGTGGTTCGCGACAACGAGTGGTATACCCACCACGTCATTGTGAAGGGCAATCGCGTCCAGATCTTCCTCAACGGCAAGCTGGTGAATGATTTCACTGAGGAGCCCAATCGCAAGGCGGGCAAGGATTTCGAGCGCAAGCTCAATGAGGGTACCATTGCCTTCCAGGCCCACGATCCCAAGTCGATCGTGGAATACCGCAACGTGCGGGTCAAAAAGCACTAATCCTGCGAGCCCCGTCTAGGGGCGGGCTGTTGAATGAAAGGGCAGAGGCTGGCGGTTGGGTCGTCCAAATCGAACGACCGAACCGCGGTTTGCCTATACCTTGACTGCATCTAACTTGGTTCTCTCGTGTCGTTGCCGTTTTCTGATCGAGGATTGTTTGGTGCCGCGGTAGTGCTGTATGCGCTGGCTGCGGGCTTTGCTGTGATCATTTGGCGTCGGCAGTTTCAGCGGGACAGTGTCGCGCTGTACGCGCTCATGTCGGTCGGTTGGGTGCTCCACACCGGGGCCATGTTTCGCCGCGGATTTTCCCTCGAACGGTGTCCCATTAACAACCTGTTCGAAGCGACCATGTTCGTGACCTGGACCATTTCCACGGTCTACTGGCTGATCGGAGGATTCAGTCGCATGCGATTCTTGGGGACCTTTGCGGCACCGGTCCTCACTTTACTGGGTGTCTTCGCGCTCATGCCCGCCCTAGACCCGCCTGCCGGTCAGCGTCCTGACTTCTCCAGCGGCTGGGGTCCGATCCATGCGGCCTTAGTTCTTTTGGCCTATGGATCCTTTGGTTTGGGTTCTCTGGCATCTGGCATGTACTTGCGGCAAGAGCACAGTTTGCGTTTTGACAAGGCCCGCGCGTTGCGGGCGCTCTTGCCGCCCATCACTCGATTGGAGTCGGCGACGACGGGCCTGCTCTGGGTCGGTTGGGGGCTGCTGTCTGCGGGTATGGCTTCGGGCTCCTTGTATTTGCGGCAGGCGAGGGGGGCGTGGTTTGTCGCAGATCCCTTCGTAATCTATTCCTGCGTCACCTGGCTTCTCTATGGCGGACTCTTGATCGCTGCCTGGCAGTTTCGTCAGCGGGGTCGTCGGCTGGCTTGGGGTTCGGTTTTAGGTTTCTCCGTACTCATGCTCACCTTCTGGGGCATGTACCTTCTTTCCGAGATGCATAACCGGGTTCCACGCCCCAACTCCTGATGCCTCTTGTTGCTGTAGGCGTCAGTCATAAGACCGCTCCCATCGAGGTTCGGGAGCGGATGGCCTTTACTGAGGCCGACCTCGCGTCCGCGGCGGCTCGCATTCGATCTTTGGGTCTGGCCACCGAGGCTTTGGTGGTTTCTACCTGCAATCGGGTCGAATTGTACGCCGCAAGCCCATCGGGCGATCCGGCGGCTTTGGCCCAGCAATTGCGGAGTTTTCTGGCTCGCGACCGGGGCCAATCCGGTGACCTGTCGGGAATCGTGTACACCCACCAGGGAACCGCAGCTTTGGAGCACCTATTCCGCGTGGTCTCCGGCCTAGATTCTTTGGTGCTGGGCGAGACGGAGATCTTGGGTCAAATCAAGCGATTCTACTCGGTCGCCTTGGCCGCAGGGAGCACTGGGGGCATCCTGAACCGATCGTTCCAAAGGGCGTTCGCCATGGCCAAGCGCGTCCGCACCGAGACCCAGATTCAACGGGGCAACACCTCGGTAGCCGCCGTCGCCATCGAACTGGCCGAGAGAATTTTCGACGACCTAGATCGGCGCCAGGTGATGGTGATCGGGGCTGGCGACACCAGCGAAAAGACCGCCCGGGCGCTTCGGGGTCGTGGCGCTAAGGGTATCCTCGTCTCCAATCGTTCCTTCGACCGTGCCGCAGCCTTGGCTGAAGAACTGGACGGTCGGGCCATTGGTTTCCAGGACTGGGAGCATGAATTCGCCGCTGTGGATATCGTGATTAGCGCCACGGGTTCGCCGCATCCAATCCTCGACCGGGATCGGCTGGAACGGCTGATGGCAGGGCGCAGGCCTCGTCCCATTTTGCTCATCGATCTGGCGGTTCCGCGGGACATCGATCCTGCCGTGACCTTGTTGCCGGAAGTGTTCCTAGCCAATGTCGATGACCTCCAATCGGTGGCTGATACCGCGACTCGCCAACGTCGGGAAGAGGTAGCGCGTTGCGAGAAGATGATCCGCGAGGCCGCTGCCGAGTTTGATGGTGGGCGTCGCTTCGGTCCCTTTGCCTTGCGCTCACCGTCCGCCTGATTTCCATGTCTCTGAATCGCCCCATCCTCATCGCCACCCGCGGTAGCGCCCTGGCACTGGCCCAGTCCCGTCAGGTTCAATACCACCTTCAGGCGGCATTCCCGGGCGAGCGCTTCGAACTAGAAGTGATCCGAACCACGGGTGATGCCCT
>JBDKKQ010000318.1:0-5171 GCA_039796015.1 Verrucomicrobiota bacterium | reverse complement strand
CGCACTTACCTCATCAACGGCTTCAACGACTTCTACCGCCGCCGAGTCGGAGCCTCCCAGATGCCCGAGTTCCGCACCCAGGGCAATGGCGAGGTTGTCATCGGCGAGAACAACATCCCCGAGCCTTCGCAAACCATTTGCTTCGGTGAACGCGACTCCAGCCGGGTTGTCCACTTCCACATGGATTTCGACGCTCTCGACGACCTGAGTGCCCTCCACCAAAACCGTCACGGCACCTCCATCAAAACGGGCCGCGGCGGTGGCTCCAACTACGCCATGGTCGATGGCCACGTCGAGTTCCTCCGGTATGGACGCTCGTTCAACCCCATCAACCTTTGGGCTGTCACCCCCGAAGATCGCAACATCGGCGTCTCGCTGCCCTGAACCCCAACGGCCGATGAACCCTAACCGTCGCACCTGGACCCTCCTCGCACTGACGCTTTTTCTGGGCGGAGCCTACGTCTTCGCCTTCACCGACTGGCTGGATCCTCAGCCCATTGAGATTGCTTCCCAAATCCGACCGGTCATCCAACCTCCGCGGTTCGGCCGGCGTGGACCCAAAGCCACCCCAGAGTCCCCCGACAAACCGACCGAGGCCAGCCCGGCTAGCAGCGTGGCCCGCGTCACCTTCAGTCTGGATGGACGCTATCGCCTGAGCTCCCTGCGCGTCTTTGTCCTGAATGCCCAAGGCGAACCCGCTAAGAAAATATGGGACCTCACCGGCAAAAGCCGCGAACTCAACTCCCTGATGTACGGCATGAATCCCGCAGGCATGTCCCCACCCGAGGGCACCGACGCGGCCGCACCGCTGGAGGCAGAACTCACCTATCTTCTGGAGATCCGGGCCGGTCGACGCACTGGTTCCCACCGCTTCAAGACGCTTCCCCTAACTCCCAGCGAAAACTGACACTTCCACCCCTGAACGGCCCCGCAGCGGGACGCCCTGTCTCGGGCACTGGGTCAGTCACATTCCCTGCCAACGCCGGACCCACCCGTGAGGCGCCCGACAACGCATCCCTCACTTCAACTCAAACTTCCTAGTCCAGACCATACCTCCCGGCTTGTCGTCGAATGCCGGGTCGGTAGAGTTCGTCCCATAGCCCGTCACATTCCACGCACCTGAACCATGTCCTCTCCCAAAAAAAACTCCCCACCGAATGCTGGCTCCTCCCGGCGCGAATTCCTAAAGCGAACAGCCGCAGCCGGCGGTATCGCTGGCATTCTCGCCAACCAACCCGCTGCAGGCGCCAACACCCTCACCAAGCTCGCTGCTCCCTACGCAGGCCGAGTCATCGGTGCCAATGACAAGATCGTCCTTGGTTTTGTGGGCGTCGGTGGTCAGGGCGGCGGGGCTCATGTTGGCCAAAACCTCGAACACTATCAGGAAAACAATGTGGCTCTGGCCGCAGTCTGCGACATCTCCAAGCACCGCGTCGACGACCACATCGCCAAGATCGAGAAGAAGACCAACGTCAAGCCCGAGGGCTACGAAGACTTCCGCCGGCTCCTAGAACGCAAAGACATCGACGTGGTATTCTGCGCCACCGTCGACCACTGGCACACCAAGGTCAGCTGTGAGGCCATGGATGCCGGCAAGCATGTCTATGTCGAGAAACCGATGACCCGCTACCTCAGCGAAGCCTTCGAAATCTACGACGCCTGCAAGCGCACAGGCAAACTGCTCCAGGTCGGTTCACAAGGCTGCTCCGACCGCAAGTGGCACAAGGCCGCCGAGTGGATCCGCGCAGGCAAAATCGGCCCCATCGTCATGAGCCAGGGCAGCTACATGCGCAATAATCCGCACGGCGAGTGGAACTACACCATCGCCCCGTGGGCCAAGCCCGAAGACATCAACTGGAAGATGTGGCTCGGCGAGCAAATCAAGACCGGCCACAGCTTCGACCCCGACCACTATTTCCGCTGGCGCAAGTATTACCCGTATTGCTCCGGCCTGTTGGGCGACCTGTTCCCCCACAAGCTGCACCCGTACATGCTCGCCACCGGCAATCCGGAGTTCCCCGTGCGTGTCGCCGCCGTTGGCAGCAAGGCCTTCAAGACCGACCTGAACCAAGTCGGCCGCAAGCCCGAGCAGGCCACCCAATACGTCCGTGACGTCGAAGAGATCATCCAGCTCGTCGCCGAATTCCCCAGCGGCTACGTGATGCACATCACCTCGAGCTCGGTCAACGAAGTCGGCTCCTCCGAGATGATCCGCGGCCACAAAGCCACGCTCACCATGGGCGGCAACAAAGTTCAATTGAACCCCGAACGCCCATTCGCCGAAGATATCGAACCGGAGACCAGCGAAGCATTCCCCGGTGAGAGCGTCGCCGCCCACCACAAGAACTTCTACGAGTCCATCCGCGCCAACAAGCAGCCCAACGCCGGTATCGACCTGGCCACCAAGGTTCAGACCGTCATCTCGCTGGCCGAGATGTCCGACCGCTTGGGCGTGATGTGCTACTTCGATGTCAAGAGCCGCAAGGTGACCGACAAGTCCGGCAAGGAAATCTCCCAGCTGACCTACGGCTGGGACAAGAACTCCTGAACGATTTCAAGCACGGCGGTCCTGCCCTCCAAGGCGGGACCGCCGTTTTTGTTTTCCGGCCCAGCTCCCCCCACTCGAGGCGGCAGAGGAACCGAGCTGGAGCGAACGTTGAAGGCGATCACACCCATCCCTCGCGCGCAGAGCGAACGCTCCTCCTCCTCCCCGAGCCTTACTGCGAGCGCAAGACCGATCCCGCGGAGCCATTTTAAAGGATAACGTTATAGTATAGAGTGTCCCCTTTTGTGTAAATAGGTGGGACCGACCCCTTCCGGTGCTCGCGTTCTTGGGATTGCCCGGCGCAGCCCAACCCGCTTGGCTTGCACTTATGAGTTCCCGCTCCACCTCCGCCCGCCCGTTCTCCTGCGTCGCCCCAGACTGGTGGGATTACACCACCCTAGACTCCGAACTTGTCGCCGACGCCGCGGCCCTCACCCCGGAGAAAATGCAGCGCCTCTCACGCCCCGGATTCAAAGTCACCCTGTACGACACCCTCGAAGAATTCTACCTCGCCGAAGCCCTCGAATACGTAGCGGCGTGGAAACAGAGCACCGACGACAACCCCGTCGGCATTTGCGGCCCCATCGGACCTACCGAGCAACTGCCACTCGTCGCCCGCATTATCAACGCCCTGGGCCTCGATATCCGCTCCGGCCACTTCTGGGGCATGGACGAATGGATCATTGACGGAAAAGAAGCGTCGGCCACACACCCCCTTTCCTTCGAAAAAGCCGACCGGGAACTCTGCTTCAACCGCATTGCCCGCAAGCAAGTGATGCCGGATGCGCACCTGCATTTCCCGAAAGCCGACACCCGAACCTACCGCGCCTCCTGGGACGCCGGCGTCCGCTGCGCCGTCATGCAAGGCGGCCAAGGCGACGTAAAACATTGGGCCTTCAACGACCCCGTGCGCCGCTCCGGCAAATACCGCAATGCCCCGCCCACCCCGGAAGAATACCTGAAGCTCGCCACCCGCGTGGTGGACTTGCACCCACTGACTATCGCCCAGAACGCTCGAACCAGCGGAGGAGGCAATGTGTCACTGGTGCCAACCCAGGCCATCACCGTTGGCCCAGTCGAAACGTGGAAAGCCGAAACCGTCTCCATCTGGCATGCCGGTCAGCACGACAACCCCTTCGGACAACGACTCACCTGCCTCATGATCGCCAAAGGCATCGCCGATACCGCCGTGCCTATGTCCCTCCTGGCCCTGCATCCCAACGTGCGCTTCAACTACTTCCGCGGAGGCATTGGGCGCTGCGCGATAGAAATGCATTGAACTGGCACCCTCCTATCAGCCGATCCGGCCAGCCCTAACCCCGCACAAAAACAATCACTCCAAAAAACAACCTGAGGCCGACGGAGTTCATCCATCGGCCTCAGGTTAATTTGTTGAAGTAACTGACAAGACCAACCCCGGTCCGTCAGCTTATTTTTGAGCGGCCCTATTAGTGAGCGGCCAAGCTCTGAGACGCCGCCAAATCTACCTTGCGCTGATTGAGACTGCGGAAGAACTCGTAGCCCTCACGGCATCGGCGCACCATGACACTCTTGTCTTCCAGCATGGTCTTAATGATCCGCAATATCGGACCCGAACGCAGATAGTACCGCCGGTAGAAGCGATCCACCGACTCGAAGATCTCGTCCTTAGAAAGACCCGGATACTCGAGCGTGGACTGCTGAAAACCATCGTCATGGACGATGTCGGTCTTGTCCTTCTTGGAGAACCACCCGTTCTGGCGAGCCATCTCGTAAAGTTCGGTCCCAGGATACGGGGCCGCCAGCGATACCTGCATCGAGAACACATCGAGATCTTGGGCAAAGCGCATGGTCTGCTCAATGGTCTCCTGAGTCTCAACAGGCAGCCCGAGGATGAACGTACCGTGGATCACCACACCCACCCGATGGCAGGCCTTGGTGAAGCGACGCATCTCATCGGTGGTCACACCCTTCTTGATGCGCTTGAGGATATCGTCGTTGCCGGACTCGTAGCCGACGAGGAAGAGGCGCAGACCGCAATCCTTGAAGAACCGGATGGTGTCTTCATCTAGATTGGCCCGGCTGTTGCAACTCCAGGTCACTCCCAACGGAGCGAGCTTCTTGGCAATCTCGCGAGCCCGCGGCAGGTTGGCCGTGAAGGTATCGTCATCGAAGAAAAACTCCCGAACCTGCGGGAAGAGCTTCTTCATGTATGCCATCTCGGCAGCAACATTATCGGCCGACCGCACCCGATACTTATGGCCACCAATGGTCTGGGGCCACAGACAGAAGGTGCACTGAGCCGGGCACCCTCGCCCCGTGTACATCGAAATGTACGGGTGCATCAGGTAACCAATAAAATACTTCTCGATCTCCAAATCCCGCTTGTAGACATCAGCCACCCAGGGCAACGCATCCATGTTGTGGATGAGTTCGCGCTCCGGGTTGTGGATGATCTTACCTTCCTTACGAAAGCTCAGCCCCGAGATGGATTCCATCGGGCGGTCTTCGCAGACCTCCTTGCAGGTGAAGTCGAACTCCTTGCGACCCACCCAATCGATCGCCGGAGAAGCCTTGAGCGTCTCGGTTGGCAAGACAGCCGTATGCGCTCCGATGAATCCGATCTTTGTCTCCGGACGCTGGGCCT